>CALAIO010000364.1 GCA_937923355.1 uncultured Rhizobiaceae group bacterium
AGGAACTTGCGCTTCACGCCAGTAGAATAAGCCAATTGCTCACGACGCTCCTTGGCAAGCTTGCCTTCGCCAACACCGTTTGCATCATCTCTAAAAGCCTCGATGATTTCGTCAGCGCCACTTCTGGTATTTTTGCGTGCGGTGCGTTGGACACGAGAAGAATTACTGATACCTGCCTTGTTTGTGTCAGCAAGATATTCAACCGGCAGGTCTTCACTGCCTTTCCAGTTTGGCGTAGGAGCATCTGCTCTTACTTTGGCAATACGTTGTTCTGGCGTTTCTGGCCAGTTTTGGTCTGTTGCCAATTCTTGCGATTGCACTGGCGCAGGCAGGATATTTTTGTTTGCGGGCAAAACTAGCTCAGGGCGACTTCTATACTCAATTGTCTGTTGCTCGTTCTTCAATGAAAAAATATTACCAAGGCCTTTCATGGTAGCTTCTTCATGCGAAGTGCCTGTGCCGTAGGTCGTACCACCTGTGCACCCACTCAGCACAAGTGCAGAAGCGACTAAACCCATTGACAAAACTGTTCTTTTCATGACTTCCACCTAATTATATCCGCTCTTGTTATATTAAACGAGCTTTTCGTCGTGTCTATGTGCTTTATAAATAAGGCAATAAGGCGACCTATCTGAGGATTTGATACCTCAAATAGGTTAATTTTACAAGATTGTAGCCATCACTGTCTGTTGATGGTTAATTCGCTTCAATCTCGCGCATCGCATCAGCATCGCGTAATGAAATATCCGGGTAATCAGGATCAGTACCGACTTCAGGCAAGACACGCCAGGAACGTGCACATTTCTTGCCTTGAGCCAGTGCAGGAACAACGCTCACACCCTTCACTTCATCCAGCGTGAAAACATCGCCAGAAAGTGCATCAGCGGAGATTGTAATATCACTAGTGATACAGATTTCCGCCATGTCCTGACCTTCGATTGCAGCCATAAGTTCTGCATCTTGTACAGAAACTTGCGGGGCTGCTTCCAATGAAGACCCAATGCGCTTTTCGCGGCGTTCGATTTCAAGTGCACCTGTGACCACTCGGCGAACAGTTCTGATCTTTTGCCATTTGATGGCAAGTTCAGAATTCGCCCATTCGCCAGGCACTTCCAAGAATTGCTCCATGTGAACAGACGCATCTTCATTGCCGCGCTCACTTTGGAAACTTTCTTCCATGGTGAAAGGCAAGATTGGCGCAAACCAACGCACAAGATGATCAAACAATTGCTTCACCACAAAAAGCGCTGCCTTGCGCTTTTTGCTTGATGGCGCATCGCAGTAGAGACTGTCTTTGCGGATATCGAAATAGAAGGCTGAAAGCTCGATGTTCATGAAGTTTGATAGCTGTGCCACGATGCGCTTGAAATCGAAACTGTCATACCCTTCGCGCACAACATTATCCAGTTCATGCAGGCGATGCAGCATGAGTTGTTCAAGTTCAGGCATTTCTGCGTAAGAGACTTCCTCCCCTTCATAATGCGCAAGCGTACCCAGCATCCAGCGCAGTGTGTTACGCATTTTTCGGTAAGCATCGATGTTGGTTTGCAAAATGGTTTTACCCAAGCGCAGGTCCTCTGAATAATCCGATGAGGCCACCCAAAGGCGCAGAATGTCTGCACCAGATTGTTTGATCACTTCCTGAGGCGTTACGATATTGCCTTTGGACTTAGACATTTTGGTGCCATCTTCGGCCATGACGAAACCGTGCGTTAGAACCGTATCATAAGGTGCACGGCCGCGCGTTCCGCAGGCTTCCAACAGCGATGAATGGAACCAGCCACGATGCTGGTCTGAACCTTCAAGGTATAAATCTGCTGGCCATTTTAGATCTTCGCGTTCTTCCAAACAGAAAGCATGGGTTGAACCTGAATCAAACCAAACGTCGAGAATGTCGCGAACCTGTTCCCAATCAGACGGATTATCAACAATGCCCTCAAGAAAACGTTCGCGAGCGCCATCAGCAAACCAGGCATCTGCACCTTCTTCGGTGAAGGCTTCCTGAATTTTTTCTGCAAGCTCATCTGATTTGGCAAAATCCGGCCCCGGGATAACTTCATTGGTTTCAGGATTGCGGAATACACAAATCGGCACACCCCAAGCACGCTGACGCGACAAGACCCAATCCGGACGTTGCTCAATCATTGCACGCAGGCGATTTTGCCCAGCGGCAGGCACGAAGCGAGTTTCATCAATGGCTGCGAGTGAAATTTCTCTTAATGTGGCCTCACCCTGAGCCTGTCGAAGAGTTCCCGCCTCATCTGTCAATCCTTCGACAGGCTCAGGATGAGGTAATAAAAACTCTTTATCCATATAAACAAACCACTGCGGCGTGTTACGGAAAATGATTGGCTTTTTAGAGCGCCAGGAATGCGGATATTCATGCTTCACACGGCCACGAGCAAAAAGATTGTTCTGACCAATCAGCGCAGTAATCACCTCCTGGTTGGCCTTGCCCTTTTTGCCCTTGTCATCAATCACCCGCGCATCGCCAAAGCCCGGCGCTTCATCAGTATAAGAGCCGTCATCGGCAACGCAAAACGGGATGTCAGAAGAAATGCCCTTTTCTTCAATCTCATTGCGTCGCGAAACCCAAATTTCAAAGTCATCACGGCCGTGACCAGGTGCGGTATGCACAAAGCCCGTACCTGCATCGTCGGTTACGTGGTCACCGTCTAGGAGTGGGACATCAAAAGAATAAGCATCGTTGAAACCGCGTAGTGGGTGAGCGCAGGTTACGGAACCAAGTTCACTGCCAGATACATCACGTAGTTTTTTAAACTCAAGCTTTGCCTTAATGAAACATTCCTCCGCCAAAGCATCTGCAAAAATAAGCTTGTCTCCTGCTTGAGGGCCAAACTCCATCTCAGCGCCTGTTACTTCGTAAAGGCCATAATTGATTTTGGATGAGAAACAGATCGCGCGGTTGCCTGGAATTGTCCAAGGCGTTGTTGTCCAGATGACGACAGAAGCATCGCAAAGATCTATAGGAATATCGCCGTATTTTTTAGCCATATCCGAAGTTGACCCTGGGCTACCAACAATAACTTTATTAATAACAGGAAACTTAACCCAAACCGTATCAGACTCATACATCTCATATTCGATCTCAGCCTCAGCCAAAGCAGTACGTTCTACGACTGACCACATGATGGGCTTGGAGCCACGGTAGAGTTGACCAGACTTGGCGAACTTCAATAGTTCTCCAGCAATCTTTGCTTCTGCCGGAAAATTCATGGTTTTATACGGCGTTACGAAATCACCTTCCACGCCCAAACGCCTAAACTCTTCTGACTGTACGCCAATCCAATGATCCGCGAACTCGCGGCATTCCTGACGGAATTCGTTGATTGGCACTTCGTCCTTGTTCTTGCCCTTGGCGCGGTATTGCTCTTCGATTTTCCACTCGATTGGAAGACCATGACAATCCCAGCCTGGCACGTAGTTTGAATCATAGCCGCGCATTTGGAAGGAGCGCGTGATCGTGTCTTTCAAAATCTTGTTGAGCGCGTGGCCAATGTGCAGCGTGCCGTTTG
>CALAIO010000365.1 GCA_937923355.1 uncultured Rhizobiaceae group bacterium
CCGTGACTTTGCGATCGGTCAGATCCTTACGCACCGCACATACGGCTGCCGCACAAGCCGCAGACCCGCAAGCTTGCGTAATACCAGCACCGCGCTCCCAAGTGCGCAGAACGATATGATCGCGCGATTTTACATTAGCGAGCGAAATATTCACGCGATCTGCAAAGACGGGATGAAACTCCAGAAGCGAGCCGATTTGCTCAAGATTATATGACCAAACATCCTCAGGCGCCCAAAAAATACAATGCGGATTGCCAACGTTTGCAACACTCGGCGTATGAAGCACAGGCGCATCAATTGGACCCACTTGTAGTTCAATGCCCGTTGTATCAAAAAATTCTTCTTCGAGCGGAATATCTTCCCAACCAAACTTCGGCACACCCATATCAACGGTAATCAGCGCATCGCTTTGATAATGTGCTGTCAGAATTCCACCTTTGGTTTTAAGTGTAAAAGCATCTTTGGCGGTTTCTTTATTGAGCCATGAAACAACACAACGCGTACCATTGCCACAAGCGCCGGCCTCACTGCCATCAGAATTTAAAATCCGAATGCCCGCATCAATTTGTTCATTGCTGCTTTTATGCACTTCCATGATTTGATCAAACTTTGTCTGCGCATCGCCATCCAGCGCAACGGCTGCATCAGGCGTAATTTTAACCGCAGTTTCCCGCACATCAGCAACGATGATCTCATTGCCAAGGCCATTCATTTTCACAAAGGGTACATTCAGTTCGCTCATAAGACTTCAAATAGTCCTCTTTGGCACGAATTGCAAAGGGTTAGTGTTTCCCTCTCCCCTTGTGGGAGAGGGTGGGCTACCTGCGCAAAGCGCAGAAGCTCAGGTGAGGGGTAATGCCAGCTACAATGTATGTGCTTCGACATTTACCCCTCATCCGACGCCTATCGCTTACGCTCAAGTGCGCCACCTTCTCCCACAAGGGGAGAAGGACAAATCATATACTAGCCACCTCACCCGGCCTCAAAACAACAAAAGCCTCATCCGCCAAACCATGTTTTTGTTTCGCCTCCGCCAAAGCTTCGAGAGGGGCTTCAATGGCTTCGTTGGTAAGCTGAAACGTACCCCAGTGATGCGCGATTGTGGTTTGTGATTTACACAATAAATGCCCTTGCACAGCCTCGTCTGGATTTTGGTGCTGGCCTTTCATGAACCAGCGCGGCTCATAAGCACCAATTGGCAAAATAGAAGCTCGCATCTCGCCATGTTTCTCAGCCAAAGCCTTGTAGTTTATGCCGTCATGGAAACCTGTATCGCCTACGTGATAAATTTTGCCCTGCGGTGTTTCCAAAACAAAAGCCGCCCAAAGTGCCATACGTCTATCTTTGACGCCTCGTGCAGACCAATGATGCGCAGGTTCAAAATGAACGCGGCACTTATTTTTCAAGTCAACCACATCGCCCCAATCACCCATAATAAATCTGGCATCGACATTTTTCTTCGAAACAATCACATCATTACCAAGTGGACAGATAATTTCCGCGTCATGCTCTTTGACCAACCGATCAAGCGTTTCCAAGTCCAGATGGTCATAGTGATTATGGGACAAAAGCACGTAATCAATTGGCGGCAAGTCTTCAAACCGCACGCCAGGCGGATTAACTCTTTTAGGCCCCACAAATTGAACAGGACTGGCGCGTTCTGTAAAAACCGGATCCGTAATGAAATTAAGTCCTGCCACTTGTACTAATAAAGTCGCATGACCAATCATGGTGATTTTAATATCATCCCCTTCAACACGTGTCGCTGGTTTGGCCTTGTCAAAAGGGCTTGGATAGTGATCAGGCCATTTCGCCCTGCCACCACTTAACTGCCATTTCAAAACTTCCGTAAGTTTTCGAGGCTCAACGCCTTCAGGATTAAAAAAGTTCACCCCGTTATAATGGTCAGACTTCGGGCCTTTGTAATAAAAGTTGGAAGGCTTCCAGGCAGCAAACGCAGCACCACTGCCAAACACGCCAATTGCACTCAAGCCAAACCATTTGAGGAATTTTCTTCGTTTCAAGAGTTACTCCGTATCAGCGCCAATTTCAGCAAGTCGTACCGTCATCTTCTTCAATACGCTTCTTTAGGGTTTTAAGTGTATATTCCTCAGCAGGCTTCAAAGCCTCACAAGGTTGGTAGTTTGGGTCAGAGGTAACACACTTAACCCCGCATAATAAATACGCTTTGCGATCCTTCACGGAAACGTGCCATACGCGGCCAGAGGGTGTTGCAATATAACCGTCCGTCCCTTCTGCAAAATCAGCAAGCATATCACCAAGCGAAGGCACTTCAGCATCACTATCAAATGTATGCGCGCCATGCGTGTGATATGTAGCAACAACCTCTTTCCATGCCCAAGGATTAAGCCCCGGATTGCAACTGTTTCTAAATCCTGGAATGGGTGGCGAAAACAATAATGCACCCGATCGGTGATATCCGATCAATCCGCAATATTCGATATTGTTCTTGAACGAATTCGGTTGCGCAATTTCAAGTGCCGTAATGGCCATATCACTAATTTCATCCGCCTTTGCATTTTTGTTCGTAAACAAAAGAGACATGAAAGCAAATATGATAAAGCCAAATCTAAAAACCATGATGATATCCTTCGATTTATAAACTAAGCCAGAGCCTGCGAGATTCAACTCAAAGCTTGACTTTCATCCTCTTTCACTATTAATACAGCTCATCTCATAACAGAGACCAGATTTGAAAATGCTATTGGGGACCCGAAAAGGTATAAAGAGCTCCCTCAGGCAAACATCCGACAGCGCGTTGCGCCCTCGGGTGATTTTTTGCTTTGAGCCTATTTTGTTTCTGATTTGTGTTTGAGGTAAGCTAACACCATATCTAATGTATGAGTTGGCAACCAAGGTCTTTCCTTTCGAGCGACTAGCGAGAAAGACAAGAAAGCCCGACAGAAAGAGAATAGACTATGTTTGAATCATTATCAGATCGCTTGAGCGGCATATTTGACGGACTGACCCGACGTGGCGCCCTATCAGATAAAGACGTATCAGCAGCACTGCGCGAAATTCGCCGTGCCCTGATTGAAGCAGACGTGGCGCTTGAAGTTGTTCGTGACTTCACCGAAAAAGTCCGTGAAAAAGCCGTTGGCGCAGAAGTTGTCAAATCCGTAACGCCGGGTCAGATGGTCGTCAAAATCGTCCATGATGAACTGGTTGAAATGCTGGGTTCTGATGCTGACCCGATTAGCCTCGCCGCAACACCACCTGTCACCTTAATGATGGTCGGTCTTCAGGGTTCTGGTAAAACAACCACGACCGCGAAAATCGCCAAGCGCCTTTCTGAAAAGCAAAAGAAAAAAGTGCTGATGGCTTCGCTTGATGTGAAGCGCCCAGCCGCACAAGAACAACTTCGCCAATTGGGCGAGCAAATCAGCATCGATACATTGCCAATCGTTGCCGACCAATCGCCAGTAGATATTGCAGGCCGTGCACAACAAGCTGCGAAACTTGGCGGTTATGATGTCGTTATCCTCGACACTGCGGGCCGTACACACATTGATGAGCCGCTCATGGTTGAGATGGCAGACATCAAGAAAGCGGGCAACCCGCATGAAATCCTACTGGTCGTAGATTCACTGACTGGTCAGGATGCCGTAAACCTCGCGCAAAATTTTGATGAGCGCGTTGGTATTACGGGTCTCGTCCTAACCCGTATCGACGGCGATGGCCGTGGTGGCGCAGCGCTTTCCATGCGTGCG
>CALAIO010000366.1 GCA_937923355.1 uncultured Rhizobiaceae group bacterium
GCTTGCGCAACATCTTGCGCCATATAAAGCGCAGAGATCATGGCTACACCGTCGCAACCTGCCTTAAATAAAGAACCAATGTTGGTTTCATCAATGCCGGCGATTGCACCAACCGGCATTTGTGGGGCGCGGGTTTTTAAAATATTGGCGATCTCAATCCAGCCATCTATACCCACTGATGTTTTATTGTCTTTCGATTGAGTATCAAAGACGCCGCCAACAAAGGCATATTCAAGAAATTCAATAGGTGCATTTTTAGCTTGTTGATGCGTTTTAATCGAAAGTCCAATAATTGCGTCTTGTCCCAAAAGCTGTCGAGCATCTTCTGCCCGCATATCTTCTTGCCCCAAATGTACACCATCGGCGTCTGAAGCAAGTGCAATATCAACGCGGTCGTTTACAATAAAAGGAACACCAGTTCCTGCAAGTGATTGTTTAATCAGTTTGGCATTTTCTATCATCGTACGAATATCGTTTTGTTTGTCACGATATTGGATAAGCGTTGCACCGTTTTCAGCAGATGTTTTCGCAAGTTCAGCCAAGGAACGTCCTTTGCTGCGATTGGGGTCAACAATCCCATAAAGACTAACGTCAACCTTGTTCATGACAGTCTCGCTTTTTGTCTTAAAGTGTCTATTGGCGTTTCATAAAGCGCGTCAATGAAGTGTGGAACGAAACTGCCTGGCGATTGGGTTTTTGATGCAGCTATTTCACCTGCAATACCAAACCAAATCAAACCAGCAGTGCTCGCGCAAGCCGGGCAATCTGTTTTTGAAGAGAGTGCAGTAATCAACGCACCCAATGCACAACCAGTAGCAATGACTTTGGCCATAATCGGATGGCCATTGTTTACGGTTAACGAAATATCCTTATGCAAAACCTGGTCGCTTTTGCCCGTCATAACAATGCAGGAATTAGGTTCTGTTTCAATACCAAGCGTTTTGATCTCGTGGATATTACCTCTGATGATGGAAGTTCTATCCATGATTTCTCCAGCAAACTCAGCTCGCAAAGGAGAGACATGTGCCATGACAGGATCCAGTAAAACCGAAATTGAGCGCTGATTGGCAACTCCAATAGATTTTTCAATTGCTTGAATACGACTGGCATCAAGTGTGCCCAAGTTGATGTGCAGAGCATCAGCACGTGAAGTAAAAGCTTCTACTTCATCAGGGTTCGCCGTCATTGAAGGTTTGGTATTACAGGCAAGTAAAACATTCGCAGTGAAGTTCTGCGCAACCGTATTGGTAATGGAGTGAATACGCGCGCCATCACGGCGTAAGACATGAATCGCCTCAATCGCTTCATCCAACAAACTTGTCACTGCGTCTTTTTTCAAAGAACACTCCATATAAACAAAATTGGGGGATTTCTATCAATCACCCATTCCCTACGCTGGCACAATCCAGATCAGGTTCAAAGAATTCAGGGACTGTGGTTAGTACACTAACCTTGACCGAGTCTCAGCCAGCATCAAGCTGGCACTTCCATGAGTTAATGTTTTATTAGACAGATATTACCGACAAATCAAGCGTTAGTCAGCTGTGTGAATGGCTGACCAAAGCTTTGCGGGTGTAACTGGCATATCAATGTGATCAATCTGATATTCGCGGTATAGTGCATCAACAATTGCATTCATCACTGCAGGTGTCGCGCCAATTGTTCCGGCTTCACCAGCGCCTTTAATGCCAAGTGCATTGGTTGTTGATGGTACATTGCGCGTTGAAAAATCAAAACCGGGAACATTATCTGCGCGCGGCATGCCGTAATCCATGAAGGACGCTGTCAGAAGTTGACCTTCCTCATCATAGACAACATTTTCATTCAAACACTGCCCAATGCTTTGAACGATACCGCCATGCACTTGCCCTGCGAGTAGGATTGGGTTCACGGTGACGCCAAAGTCATCGACGACTGTATATTTAACGATTTCCGTAATGCCGGTTTCAGGATCAATTTCAACTTCACAAATGTGCGTGCCATTAGGGTAGGTTGCTTCTTCCTGTTTAAACTCACCTTCGCCTGTAAGGTCTGCATCGTCTTTTGCCGCTTTTGCAATATCAGCAAAGGAAATTGTTCGGTCCGTGCCAACAATACGTGCTTCGCCATTATCAAGTTCAATATCTGCGCTGGAAGCTTCCAGTTCATCTGCGGCAATGTTCTTGATTTTCTCTGCCAACTGCTCGCTTGCACGAACGACTGAAACGCCACCCAAAGGTACGGAACGAGACCCACCAGTGCCACCACCATTTTCCAATTCATCTGTATCACCCTGACGCAAATTTATTTTCTCATAATCAATGCCAAGTTTTTCCGCTGCCAATTGTGCATAGGCAGTCGCATGGCCTTGCCCATTGGATTGAGTGCCAATTCTAAGATCAAATGTACCGTCCTCTTTCAAATCAACAAATGCTGGTTCAGAACCTGCAAAGGCACATGCTTCGATGTACGTAGACATGCCAATTCCGCGAATTTTACCATCCAATTTTGCCTGGGTGTTTCTGGTCTCAAAATCATCCCAACCAGCATTTTGCATAGCGACTTTCATGTGTTCTTCATACTCGCCTGTGTCATACATGCGACCAGTAGGCGTGGTGTAGGGTAGTTGATCTGGTGTGATCAGATTACGTCGACGTAATTCATCTGGTGTCAGGTTTAATTCACGTGCGCATTGATCAACCAACCGCTCCAACACATAAGCAGCTTCGGGTCTGCCTGCGCCACGATAGGCATCTGTCGGAACCGTATGCGTATAACTGCCACGCGTTGTTGCTGCCATGGTTTGAATGTCATAGAGGCCGGTTGTCATTGTGATACCAAGATACGGAATAAAGGGTCCGTAGGCATGTAGATATGCGCCCATGGCGGCAATTAAGTCGATGTCAATAGCAAGGAATTTACCATCCTTATCCATTGCCATTTTCGCCGTGACAACATTATCGCGACCATGCGCATCACTCACAAAATGTTCGCTTCTGTCACTTGTCCATTTGACAGGGCGACCAAGTTTCTTTGCCGCTACTAAACAAAGTGGATATTCGCGATAAACAAAAACCTTGGTGCCAAATCCACCACCGACATCCGGCGTCATAACGTGAAGTTGTTCTACATCTAAATTTAAGCACGCAGCTAACACACGCCGCACACCAAAAACGCCTTGTGAACCAACGGTAACGTCAAATCGATTATTCTCTTCATCCCACTTCGCTTGAACTGCACGCGTCTCCATATAATTGGAAATCAACCGGTTATTAATAAGCTTAACCTCGGTAATGTGATCTGCCTTGGCAAAAGCCTCATCCGTCGCTTCTCGGTCTCCCATAAAATGTTCGTAAGCCAGATTTTCTGCACCGTCTTCATAAACGCGCACTGCATCTTGATTAAGCGCTTTTTCTGTATCGGTAATGGCAGGCAGAATATCAAAATCAAGTTC
>CALAIO010000367.1 GCA_937923355.1 uncultured Rhizobiaceae group bacterium
GATAGGGATCAGCCTGACGCATCATACGAGCACGATTATCATTTTGAACTTTCTCAACAGCAGCTTCCGCAGTCAGGCCATTGACAATGGCTTCTTCCATACGGCGGTTCCAACCACGGTCATGCGCAAACATGCGATAAGCTTCAAGGACATCACGGTGTTCACCTTCAACCGCAACATTGCCACTTTGAAACAACAAGTCGATGGAAACCTGAACCTTGACCAAAGCCTCGCGCAGACGCTCGATTTCTTCGTCAGCCTTGTCGTTAAAGAGATTGGTCACAATAACACGTGGCTCATGAAGCACCACATGACCTAGCCCGATGCCATAGGAAAGGGAAATACCATCAACCTTAAGCGGCCTGCTTAAATCAAGCGTAACGCCTTTAGGAGAAAGTGCTTCCAGTTCACCAGTTGCAATAAGCTCGCCCAAGACCATTGCAGTCGTCTCAAGTGCTTCAACTTCTGCATCCATGTAAACGCGGTTAGACTTGTTTTGAACAACCAAAACACCAAGTACCCGACCTGCACGCAAAATCGGCACACCCAGAAATGCGTTATAAACTTCCTCGCCCGTTTCAGGCAGGTATTCAAAAGCTGGATGTTTTTGCGCATCATTCAAGTTAAGTGCACGCGCAGAAACAGCAATTGTACCAACAAGTCCCTGCCCTATGCGCAAGGCAGATACGTGAACAGCTTCAGATTTCAAACCTTGAGAGGCATAAAGCTCCAGCATGCCATCGGCACGTAATACATAGACCGAGCAAACTTCAGTAGACATATTGTTGGCAATATCAGCAACAATCGTATCAAGCCGCGTTTGCGGGTCATGTGGCTCTGCCATTACTTCGCGCAAACGGCGTAGCAGAACACTAGGGCCTTTGGGTTGAGAACTCATAATGCTCCCCAATAAGGGCTAAATGCCCAGATTTCTATTCGTAAAACTACTGATATGCAGTTAATTGCTATGAATGACCTATTGGTTCAATCCATAAACTGCATGCAAAGTACGCACCGCCAACTCGGTATAATCAGCATCAATCAATAAAGAGAATTTAATCTCTGAGGTTGTTATAGCACGAATATTGATATTCTTGTCAGCTAATGCAGCAAATGCTGTAGAAGCAACGCCAGCATGACTACGCATGCCAATGCCAATCACGGAAATTTTTGCGAGCCCCGTATCGCTTTGTAACATCTCATAAGAAATATCATCGCGCTCATCTTCAAGAACTTTAACAGCCTTTTCAACGTCCCCTTCAGGAACCGTGAAAGTCATATCTGTTTTAGAGCCATCTTCTGAAACGCTTTGAACAATCATATCAACGTTAATATGACTATCTGCAAGGGGTCCAAAAATAGAAGCTGAGATGCCTGGCCTATCAGGGACACGACGCAAAGAAATTTGAGCTTCATCTTTTGTGTAGGCAATGCCTGTTACAACTTCTTTTTCCAAAATTTCATCCTCATCACAAATTAGCGTACCAACCGCCTGATCCGGGTTTATGCTTTCTGGTTCATCAAAACTAGAGCGAACAAATGTACGAACCCCATTTACCATGGCCATTTCAACAGAACGTACTTGTAAAACTTTTGCGCCAAGAGAAGCCATTTCCAACATCTCTTCAAAAGAGATTTTTTCCATTCGCTTGGCGCGTGGCTCAATGCGTGGGTCTGTTGTATAAACGCCATCTACATCGGTATAAATATCGCAACGATCTGCACCAATAGCCGCAGCAATCGCAACGGCAGATGTATCAGAACCACCTCGTCCAAGTGTCGCAATACGATTATCAGGTCCTATACCTTGGAAGCCCGCAATCACCGCAACCTGACCACCTGAAATGCGTTCAATCAGTAAATCTGAATCAATTTCATCAATACGAGCAGCCCCGTGAGACGCATCCGTTTTTAGAGGTATTTGCCACCCCTGCCAGGAACGTGCATCAACACCAATGTGCTGAAGCCCCATCGCAAGAAGACCAGAAGTAACCTGTTCACCAGAAGCTACCACCGCATCATATTCACGAGCATCATGCATCGGTGCGATTTCTTTTGTCCAGGCAACAAGCTCGTTGGTTTTGCCTGACATGGCTGAGACGACGACAGCGACTTCATTGCCTGCATCAACTTCGCGTTTCACATGGCGCGCAACAACACGGATGCGCTCAATGTCTGCAACCGAAGTGCCACCAAATTTCATTACAAGTCGTGCCAAGGGTCTTCTCTTAAATCTAAAAGAACGTTTGAATAAAAAAATTCGCCCTATTAGCTAGAGCGAGTTGAGTGCCTTTTACCTAAAAAACTCAAATGTCGCAAGTTCAACTTATTGACTTCTCGCATACAAAACCCGACCTATGGTGTAGACAGAGGAACCGACAATGACAAACACCGCACAAACCACAATCGACGAAGCAGATGTTGCCCGCTTTTCAGCCATGGCCGCAGAATGGTGGGACCCTACGGGTAAGTTCAAACCTTTGCACAAATTCAATCCGGTTCGCCTTGAATACATCAAGGAAAAGGTCTGTGAAAACTTTGATCGTGACGTCAAAGACCCCAAAGCCTTTAAAGGTCTGCGCATTCTCGACATCGGTTGCGGCGGCGGATTATTGGCTGAACCTATGGCAAGACTGGGCGCGGATGTCGTTGGTGCAGATGCATCTGAAGTTAACATCGAAGTTGCCAAAATTCATGCCAAACAATCCAGCCTTGATATCGACTACCGCGCAACGACTTCCGAAGCATTGGAAGCAGGCGGCGAAAAGTTCGACGTCATCTTGAACATGGAAGTCGTGGAACACGTATCAGACGTAAATCTCTTCATGACCTCGTGCGCTAAAATGGTAAAGCCTGAAGGCCTAATGTTTGTCGCCACCATCAACCGCACCATGAAAGCAAAAGCACTAGCAATCTTCATGGCTGAAAACGTTCTGCGCTGGCTACCAAAAGGCACGCACGAATATGAAAAGCTGGTAAAACCGGAAGAAATCGAAGCCCCCATCTCAGCTGAAGGCATGGAATTCATCGACCAGACCGGCGTGTTCTACAACGTCCTGCAAGACCGCTGGAACAAGTCTCGTGATATGGATGTGAACTATATGGTTTTGGCTAGGAAGGGTTAAATAAAAAATCCATATTTAGGCTGGGCTGTAAACTCATAAAACCAGCTCATACAATCAGTAGTCTGCAAAAGCTAAAAGCTCATCAATTATTTGGTAACCATATTGATACAAGTTCACGTAGATTAAATCTCTATGTGGAACGAGTTATGAATATCAATGTCCTTAAACTTGCTACAAAAAAGCCTTTTGTTGGCGAAGAATTTTCAAACGCCTTCCGAGAACATAAAAATTATATATTTCTTTGCTCATACTTCTTCCTGCTAACATATATTTTTCTGAGCTTTACGATTGGATATTCAGATACGAGATATTTTACTGAAGTTTTTAGCTTCTTTCTTAGATCAACAACAGTATTTGGCATAGCCACCGTTTCAATTTATTTATTAGTACTTCTAATTTCCAAACGTCCAAAAGAAAGTCCTATAAGATTTTCTTATGACGCATTACGCAACAATCTGTTTCAAAAAGAAAACTGCTGGAAAATCTTCTTTGGGATAGCTGGATTGTCATTAACAACTTCAGCGTTCTTGGTACTCAAAGTATCAATACCGATGATTCAACCGTTCAGCTACGATACTCATTTCGAAACTCTCGACCGCATAGTTCATTTTGGGTATCAACCATGGGAGTTATTGCAACCCTTACTGGGTCATGAGTATGTGACGCTCTTTTTGCATAGACTATATTATCTATGGTTCCCGGTAATATTTATTACATTTTTTTGGCAAGTCGGAACCCGGCACAATAACCAATTACGACTTCAGTTCATAATGTCATATGTGGCTTGTTGGGCATTGATAGGAGGGGTATTGGCAACTCTTCTTTCTTCTGCAGGTCCAATTTATTTTGATCAAATAGTATTAGACACAGCAAATCCATATCTTAACGCAAACCAATACCTTCTAGATTTAGACAAGAAACATCAACTGTACATGTTTCAGATACGTGACTTATTATGGCATAATTATATCAACCCAGGCCAAGGCCAGGATATAAAAGGCATTTCTGCAATGCCAAGCATGCATGTATCAATAGCATTTCTGTTGGTGCTATTTGGTTGGAAAAAAGGCTTTTATTGGGGCAGTGCCTATACGTTGTTCTTTGTTGCCATTGCTTTAGGCTCAGTTCATTTGATGTGGCATTATGCAATAGATGGGTATGTTTCCATCTTTGCAACATGGATTATCTGGGCAGTGTGTGGAAAATTAACAAAGCCATTAAATTCTAAGTAATTATCTTTGCATAGTTGCAGGACACTTTTTATTACTACCCCCAAAACCCTAACAATACTTCTCAGGCCCCACCCATTGCGCGAGAGAATACCGTTCGCCATGCGCCCAACCTATGGGCAAGATTTTATTAATAGCGCTTAATTCTTCTGCCGTTAATTCACGCTTCGAACCTTCAAGCAATTCGGCAA
>CALAIO010000368.1 GCA_937923355.1 uncultured Rhizobiaceae group bacterium
CCTGTTAAATATTTTCTGTTGGATATAGCGTATCACCGAGACAAGAAACCGCCAAGCGAAATATTATCTTGCACTGGTTTCAAGCTCGTTTATTCGAAATTTCAGCTTAAAGGGTTTCTCTCAAAGCTTTCAAATCCGAAAGCTCAAAGTCTTCCGTCTGTACGATTACACTACCCTTGTCAGCAAAGATGATACCGTAAGACGAAGGCTCATTGACTTCCATATGAAAATCCATCGTATCAAAAAGCATCGGCATTTGACCGACCGTGCTTTTGAAAACGGCAAAGGGAATGCCTTTGTGATGTCCTGAGATTGTTCGGTGAACATGGCCACAAATTAGTTGGCTGACATTATTATGAGCTTTGACAACATTATAAAAAGCATCACCGTCAATCAGCTTAATCGTGTCCATAGCAACAAAACCAGTATTATGCGGTGGGTGGTGCATGAAAATTATACAGTCTTTGTCACCCGCTGATGCCAATTGCATATCAAGCCAAGCCAGACGCTTTTCGCATAGTTTACCCATGTGAGACATCGGATAATCGTAAGGTGGTCCATGCAAGGTATCGAGCAAGATTAGCCGCAGTGATCCCATATCAATGGCTTGTTGAACAAATCCATTTTCATCGACAGGAACGTCATCAAAAACAGTTAGAAAATTTTCGCGGTTGTCGTGATTGCCCAACAAAAGCTTGTAGGGAATTTTTAAATCCTTGAGACGGTTCTGGAGCATTTCATAGGAATGAACTTCGCCCTTGTCCGTGATATCACCACAGAAAATCACCAAATTTGCATCAGCATTAAATTCATTGACGTGAGCAATACCTTTTTCAAGCTGAACATCGGGATCAAATTTACCCTCGCTAACCTCTGGCTGCATATGCGTATCCGTAAAAACAATAATTTTTTGCATCAGGAAACCTTCCTAAACACCAAGATATTTTTGCTGTATGTCAGTTGATTTTTGAAGCTCTGTGGATGTGCCACTCCAGACAACGCGACCTTTTTCGACGATGTAATGACGGTCTGCCAGCTTAAACAAATCGTTCAGGTTTTTATCAATCACCAATATAGAAAGACCACTATCACGGATCTGCGCAAGCGCGTTCCAGATTTTTTCACGAATTAACGGTGCAAGACCTTCAGTTGCTTCATCCAAGATCAACAGCTTCGGATTGGTCATTAACGCACGCCCAACGGCAAGCATCTGCTGCTCACCACCTGATAATAAATTACCCATGGATGTTTTCCGCTCTGCGAGTTCTGGAAAGAGATCGTAAATTCGCTCAATCGTCCAGGGATTAGTCATAGCAAGATGATTGGAGGCAGTTGCAATCAGGTTTTCACGCACTGACAGATTGTGAAATATCTGACGTCCTTCTGGCACCAGACCAAGGCCAAGTTGAGCCATTTTGAAAGACTTGCTGCCGACAACTTCAGCACCATCCAGTTTTATCGAACCAGCGCGCGGGTTGATGATTCCCATAAGCGAATTAACCGTGGTTGTCTTGCCCATGCCATTGCGCCCAAGCAAGGTTATAACTTCGCCCGCATTAATCTCAAAAGACATGCCAAACAAGGCTTGGCTGGTATCGTAAAAGGTTTCGAGGTTTTCAACACGCAACATGATTTATGCCTCACCCAAATATGCTTCACGCACTTCAGCATTACTACGAATTTCATCAGGCGTGCCTGTTGCAATCAACTTGCCGTACACCAAAACAGAAATACGATCGGCCAATTCAAAAACCGCGTTCATATCATGCTCAACCAACAGAATTGCTCTATCTTTTTTAAGGCCTTTTAGGAGCTGAACCATTGAGGCACTTTCCTCTGTTCCCATCCCGGCCATAGGCTCATCAAGAAGCAAGAAGACAGGATCAGTTGCAAGCGCCATGGCAATTTCCAATTGCCTGCGTTCACCATGCGAAAGTTCAGATGCCTTGCTGGAAGCACGGTCCTGAAGGCCAACCTGAACCAGCGCATCCATCGCTCCTTGGCGCAACTCAACTTGCGTTGAAGCAGGTTGCCAAAATTTAAACGAATGCCCACTATGCGCTTGCACTGCCAAGGCAACATTATCCAGAACGCTGAAATCCATAAAGACAGATGTAATCTGAAACGAGCGTGCAAGCCCAATGTCTGAACGTTTGTGGATCGGCAGCCTGGTAATCTCATTACCCTTGAAATAAACTTTCCCGGCATCTGGAAATTGCTCGCCAAAGAGTTGGGTAATCAGCGTTGTTTTGCCAGCGCCATTAGGGCCGATGATGGCATGCACTTCATCAAGACGAACATCCAGATTAACATCATCAGTTGCAACCACGCCACCAAACGATTTTTTCAATCCATCCACTTTCAAAAGGACTTCGCTCATGATTTCCAGCTCCCCTGCCAACCTCTTTGTATCAGGCCGTTCATACCGCCTTTAATGAAGAGAACTGAGAGAATGAGGATTATCCCAAAAGGCAACGCCCAATAGATTGTGTAGGCGGAAAGCACTTCTTCGATTAGCAGAAATGAAACAGCGCCTAGCACAGGCCCAAATAAAGAACCTGCCCCACCCAATATGACCATAAACATCAACTCACCAGAGCGAGTCCAAGTCATTGTATCCGCCGTGATAAAGTCCTGAAGATTGGCAATCAATGCGCCAGCCACCCCACACATAGCACCTGAAATGACATAGGCGGTTAAGCGATAGGCATATGTATTATAACCCAATGCTTTCATGCGCGCTTCGTTAGAATTACATCCGCGCAAAACCATGCCAAAACGAGAATTCACAATGCGGAAAGTCAAATATATGCAGACCGCCAAAACCGCATAGCAGAGCAAAAAGAACGTAAGCCCATCCGAGATATCGATGAAACCAAAATCAGACCGAGACCAAAGCGTCATCCCGTCATCGCCACCATATTCTTCCAGCGAAAGGAAAAAGTAGTAAGCCATCTGCGCGAAGGCCATGGTTATCATTATAAAATAAACGCCCTTGTTGCGAAGACTAATTGCTCCCGTGACTAAAGCAAAGAGAGCAGCTGCAAGCATCGCTAACGGAAAATGCAGCCAGGCAGATTCATAGCCATGATAAGACGGAATACCTACCGCATAAGCGCCAATACCCACAAAAGCTGCATGACCGAAAGAGACCATACCACCAAACCCAAGGATCAAATTCAGGCTTACTGCAGCTATCGCCAAGCAGATGATGCGAACAGAAAAATCAAGATAGAACTTGTTGCCCATCCCCCAAGCCAAAAGCGGCAATGCGAGCAAAAGCAACATAATTATAATCGTCGCAATCTTTGCCCGCCCTACACCAAAGAGGCTCGGTGCCTGCAAGTGATCTTTCAAGTTATCAGAAGCCCCTTGAACGCTCATCTCATCGTACCTTTGGAGGGAATAACCCTTGAGGGCGAACTGCTAAAACAATCGCCATGATAATATAAATCAGCATAGAAGATAAAGCAGGACCGGCAGTAGCTGCAGAAGCACTTTCCATGAAAATTTCAAGAATATCTTTTAAAAAGGATCGCCCAAGCGTATCAATTATACCGATTAAAACAGCGGCAATAAAAGCGCCTTTCATGGAGCCGATACCGCCCACAATAATCACAACAAATGCAGTAATGATAATATCATTTCCCATGCCAATCGTTGCTTCTGTTATTGGTGCAATCAACATGCCGGCAACGCCAGCCAGCACGGCACCCAGCGCAAAAACGCCAGCAAACAAAGTGCTTATATCAACACCCAATGCAGAAACCATGGTTCGATTGGAAGCCCCTGCCCTGATCAACATACCAAGCCGTGTATAGGTAATCAGCCAGTAAAGACCGGCGGCAATTAAAAGTCCGCTTGCAATGATTACCAGTCTGAAAGTTGGGAAAATAATATCTGGCAAAATTTCAACTTGGCCGGATAAATAATCTGGCAAAGGAATAGCAATCCCCTCAGGTCCCCAAGTCAATTGAACCAGCGTATCTGCAATCAGGATAATACCGAAGGTTGCCAATACGTGATCGAGGTGATTGCTCTCATAAAGATGCCTGACTATTAAAACTTCAAAGAAATATCCGATGACGGCAACAATCGGGATAGCCAGTAAAACACCCCAAACAAAGGAACCTGTTAAAAACGTAAGACTTGCGCAAATAAACGCACCAATCATATAGAGCGATCCATGTGCGAGATTAACAAAATCCATAATCCCAAAAACAAGTGTCAGCCCAGCTGCAAGCAAAAACAGCAAAACGCCAAGCTGCAATCCGTTTAAAAACTGAATCAGGAAAAGTGTACTCATTTGCCCATCTTGCACATTTCAAAATCAAAGTCAGAAATAAAATAGGCCACGATTAACGCGGCCTAAGTCTTTTATAAAATTTTTAGATAAGATTAAAGCTTACAATCCGCCGCATGTGGATCAACATGGTCTGTATAAACCGTGCTCACAACTTTCGTTGCCCACTTGCCATCTGCATCTTCAACCACTTCACGAAGGTAGAAGTTTTGAACCGGCATATTGTTATTGCCAAACTTGAAGTTACCACGCACTGAATCAAACTTTGCTTCTTTAAGTGCCGCTTTCAACCCATCAACATTTTTCATATCGCCATCAACCGCACCAACAGCTGAGTTGATTAACATGATCGAGTCATATGCTTGTGCCGCATAAAAAGACGGGTACGTGCCATGCTTTGCTTTGAAGTCCGCAACAAACTTTTTGTTTGCTTCATTGTC
>CALAIO010000369.1 GCA_937923355.1 uncultured Rhizobiaceae group bacterium
CAGCGATCGATTTAATCGGTCCGTCTTTCAAAACGATAAGCGAATTAAGAGGCGTTTCTACAATCGTACCAATACGCGTAAGTGGCAAGCCTTCTGATACCTGCACGTGAAGTTGCGGTTGATAAGAAATCGCAATATCAGCCTGTCCACTTGCAACCAGTCTTGGCGGCGCGCTTGGGTCTGCTGGTGGTATCAAATCCACCTCAAGACCAGCAGCCTTAAACATACCACGTTGCTTGGCAACAACCAGCGGCGCGTGATCCGGATTTACAAACCAATCCAGAAGGACAGTCAATTTTTCTGCCGAATGCGCAGGCAAAATCAATAAAAAAGAAGCCATAATGGCAATCATGATACGGTACATTTTTTTCTCCGTGTTTAAGAAACTTTAGTTGAAGACCACCAGACAAAGTGATCTGCAAGTTGAACAACAATCCATCGCAAGGCCCATGCTGATAATGCCAGCAATACCAGACTTGCAAAAACAACATCTGTTTGCGTGCGAGCATTTGCTTGCAACATGACAAACCCTAATCCGCCAGCAGCACCTGCCCATTCGCCAACAACAGCACCAATCGGTGCAATTGTTGCGGCAACTTTTAAACCTGTCATCAAGGATGGCAAAGCAGCTGGTATGCGAAAATGCAATAAGGTTTGAAACTTAGACATCTTCCAGGATTGAGCGAGATCAAGCCAAGTAGAAGACGTAGACTTAAGCCCATCATAAAACGCAGAAGCAACAGGAAAGAAGATAATTAAAGCCGCCATAACAATCTTGGAACCAATGCCAAAGCCAAACCAAATCACCAGCAGTGGTGCAATTGCAAAGACAGGTAGCGTCTGCGTGACAACCACCAAAGGCATGAGATATCGATCAAGCAATTCAAATTGAGATAGCAATAAAGCGATTAATATTCCTGCAATAGAGCCAACCAAAAAACCAAGCACCATCTCTTTGAGCGTGATGAACATATTGGAAATCAGATAATCAGGGTTTTGAGCAAATGCTTGCCAGACCGCACTCGGTGTTGGAAACAGATATTGAGGAGGGTTAAAAACCCAAATACATACCTGCCATAGCACAAGTAAAAATACGCAAACAAAAAGTGCATAAAAACTCTTGGAAATGATGAGACTAATACTCTTACTCAAGTTTTCATTTTTCTGGGCGCTCAAAATTATCTATCGATTTTTCCAGTCTTGGAATGCTTCTGAGAATACACGTTCTCCTGTTCCACCTTTTTCAAGTGTCAGCAAGGCGCGTTTTCCAGTGCCATATACAATCGGAATATCAATCCACGAAGAATTTTGTAAAAGCTGAGTATTTAAAGCAACAGCTTGTTGCAAATTATCCAGTGCAATCAGGAAACTACCTTCACTTACCTTAACAGGAACAGCTGCCAAAGGTTCACCAGGTGCTTCTTCAGTTGATTTCATAACAAACCGTGCAATGCTTTCAACTGACTTACCCTGGAAATTTTGCGGCAGATTAAACTGCATTTCAATCATGTGACTGGCAGATACAGCTGCATCAATATTTCGTTTCAATACAATATCAATCGAAACCGCTTTTTCAGGAATGTCCATTTTGCCGACAATTACAGACTCAGGCGGGCTACCCGCGTTGAGGCTTTCTTGTTTCAATTCCCATGTAATTGCAGCATTGGTTCTTGTTGCACCACTGCCCGCACTGCCTTCTTCATAAAGATAAGCAACCTCGCCAATAGGAATAACACCGCTTTGCTGTGTTTCGCTTGGCGTTTCTTCTGTTGTCTCAGGCTCAACAGTTTCGGGTTCAACGACTTCAGGCTCAATCACCTCAGGTTCTACCACTTCGGGTTCAACAATTTCAGGTTCGGTAACTTCCGGTTCTATAACTTCGGGCTCTACTGGCTCAGGCGTCGGCGTTTCGACAACTTCCTGTTCAGGTTCTACTACTTCTTCCTCAGGTTCAGTTGTTACAGGCTCCGGTTCAGGCGCAGTTTCTTCTTCAACTACTTCCGCAGGAGACATTAAATTATTGGCGAAACTTGTCAGTTCATCCTTGTTTTTCCATACCGCATATCCAGCACCACCAAGCAATCCAAGAATCACCAGTAATTTTATCAAACCACCAAAAAAGCCACCTGATTTTTCTTCGCCCATTTCTAGTTGGTTTGCAGTTGTGCTTGCGTTGTCAGCTGCAACGATAGGCTCAAGAATATCTTTTGTGGTTGGATCAACACTAACTGGCGCAGCTGGATTGGTAGGTGCAGAAGGTGTGGCTGGTGCGACAGCAACAGGTTCAGCAGCAGAAGGTATTTCCGCTTGCACCCGATCAATCGCTGTTTCAACATTATCAACAACGCTCTGTGTAACGGGTGGGGCAGCAACTGGCTCTTGTGGCGCCGGCACAGGTTCTGGAGCAGTTGGTGTAGGTGGCACTTCAGCAGTAGCAGGTTCAGAAACTTGAGGAGGCAGTTCCGCTTGCGGCGGCTCTTCTTCAAGAACAGGCAGCGGATCAGGAACAACTGTATGCTCTGAATCAATTAAAACAATTGCCTCTTCAAGCAGGTTCAACTGCGAGGTAATCGCTTCTTCGCTTGGCGCAGGGTTCATATTGCGCAATTGGGTTTCAATCGCAGTTCTAGCTTTTTTATAAACCGCGTTACGAACTTCAGGCGTATTATTAGGTAATCCTGAAATTGTTTTTTCTAATATAGAATAATAGTCAGCCATTCCCCGTCTACCCGCACTTTACTTTGTTGTATTTATCAAAAATGGAATCAATTGCACCATCCTAAATCTAATTTAGTCCTGAAATGGGTCATGAACAAGTATTGTATCTTCTCGTTCCGGACTTGTGGAAAGAAGCGCAACAGGACAGCCTATTAATTCTTCAACATGACGAACATATTTTACTGCTTCTGCAGGCAGTTCTTTCCATGTTCTGGCACCTACTGTTGTGCCTTTCCAGCCTGGTAGCGTTTCATAAATTGGTTCAACACGAGCCTGCGTACCCTGACTTGCTGGCAGGTAATCAACCGTTTTACCATCAAGCTTATATCCGACGCAGATTTTAATCTCTTCAAGACCATCCAAAACATCGAGCTTGGTTAGTGCAATACCTGTAATACCATTGGTTGCAACCGCTTGTTTGACCAACACTGCATCAAACCAGCCACAACGGCGTTTGCGACCTGTCACAGTACCAAATTCATGGCCTTTCTCGCCAAGGAATTGTCCTATTTCATTTTCTTGTTCAGTTGGAAAAGGACCTTCGCCAACGCGTGTCGTATAGGCTTTGGTAATACCAAGTACATAACCAACAGACCCTGGCCCCATGCCAGAACCGGCAGCGGCCTGCCCTGCAACTGTATTGGAAGACGTCACAAATGGATATGTGCCATGATCAATATCAAGAAGGGTTCCTTGTGCACCTTCAAACAGAATACGGGAGCCTTTGCGCTTTTCATTATCAAGCAATTTCCAGACCGGCTCACTAAACGGCACCATCCGATCAGCAACACTTTCCAGTTCTTTATAAATCGTATCAAATGCCACTTCAGGTTGACCAAGACCACGTCGAAGCGCGTTGTGATGGGTAAGTAAGCGCTCAATCTTGGGGCCAATGCTATCAAGATTTGCCAAATCCAAAACTCGAATAGCGCGGCGCCCAACCTTATCTTCGTAAGCTGGGCCAATACCACGGCGTGTTGTTCCGATTTTAGTGCCTTTAGCAGCAGCATCTTCACGAATGCCATCCAGCTCACTGTGAACAGAAAGAATAAGCGTTGCATTTTCTGCAATACGCAGGTTTTCTGGCGTCACAACAACGCCTTGCTCTCCTAATCTTTCTATCTCAGCCATCAGTGCGTGTGGATCAATCACCACGCCATTACCAATAACCGCAAGCTTGCCTTCACGCACGACACCTGATGGCAAAAGGCTGAGCTTGTAACTGACACCGTCAATAACCAATGTATGCCCTGCATTATGGCCGCCTTGAAACCGTACAACCAGATCAGCGCGCTGCGAGAGCCAGTCTACAATTTTCCCCTTGCCCTCATCACCCCATTGAGAACCAATTACAGCTACATTTGTCATAAAACTCTCTTTTATCTTTGCATAAAAATTAAACTGGCAAATACATGCAGTCACACTGCACTCAGCGCAACTCACTATGGTGCAATCTGTATCAAAGAAAATGGAGAAACAAGATTACGGTTGTTAATAGTCCAAAAAAGCTGCAAACATCAACCTCCAGTTTTTGTTCACTACAGTTTTTAAGTCCCAGAGCGATTTTCATTCCATGCCGCAAAGCAAATCCATCCTGACCAACCCATATTTACTGCTCACGTTAACTGCGTTGTTATGGGGAGGAAACGCGATTGCAGGAAAACTAGCAGCAGGGCATATATCCCCCTTTTTGCTGACGTGGTTGCGATGGGTAGGCGCGTGTCTGATATTACTGATTATTTCACGGCACCACATCAAACGTGATTTTGAAACAATAAAGAAACACTGGGTTTTTCTATTTTTGCTGGGCGCATTTGGCTTCGCCATTTTCAATGCTTTAATGTATCTGGCTTTAAATCATACCAGCGCAATTAATGTAGCCATCGAGCAGGCTTCTATGCCTTTGATTGTCTTTATTTTAAATTACCTGATGTTTAGAACCAAAGTCACAGCTTATCAAATTGCCGGATTTATCATTACGCTTATTGGCGTTGCGGTTACGGTTACAAGAGGTAATATCTTTGGCTTGGGCGGCCAGCCATTAAACATCGGCGACATCATCATGCTCTTTGCGATTATGGTCTACGGCATTTATTCTGTTTTATTGAAAAACAAACCGGACATTCACGCCCTAAGCTTCTTAACTGTTTTAGGATTTGCAGCCCTTATCACCACAAGTTTCTTTGTCTTGTATGAATATCATTCCAACGCACTTTTATTGCCAGATGCTCAAGGTTGGGGGGTAGTTCTTTATGCTGCAATTTTTCCATCCGTGCTTGCGCAGCTCTTCTGGATTTTGGGTCTCGAACAAATCGGCTCAAACAGAGGTGGATTGTTTATCAATCTGGTACCAATTTTCGGCGCGGTTCTCGCAGTACTGATCTTGGGAGAACAATTCCAAGCATACCATGCTATCGGACTTATTCTGGTTTTAGGTGGCATTACATTTGCCCAAAAGCAATCAAGCAACAAAAAAGGCAGCCTGTAAAAGACTGCCTTAGGAAAACTTGTTAAATAATCTAAATTTCTACCAGATATCGTAACGAATACCTGCACGGACTTGGTGAAGTCTGATACCATCTACGTCAATAGCAGTACCATCTGAGTAATTTAGCGTATCACCGTTACCAATTTGAGTGTACGAATAACTCAAATCTAGTGAAGTTTGATCACTTATAGCAACAGCAGTACCTGCTGTAAGCTGATAGGCATATGTCCATGTTTCTTCGCTAAGAGTTCTGGTTGATGATGTTGTTTCACCTGGGCCGCCAGGAGGGAAACTAGCACAGGAGACTTCTGCTGCAGATGGAACACAAGTAAGAGTTTCTGTTTGCTGAAAGCTTGTACGAGCAATACCGGCACCCGCACCAACATAAGGCGTAAAGGAACCTATAGACGGCAAATCATAATAGCCTGTTACGATTAGGTCAGCGACGGTATATTCTGCATCAATCTCGCTTGTACCTTGTGTCGTTGTAGGCCTGGGCGCCAAAGGATCACTGTTATCTACTGCGTTAAATGTTCTACCGCCAATGCCATTAATTTCTGAACTGAATATAGCTTCAGCATTAATTTCAATTCGTGTATTCGCTGAAGTCTTGTAACCAAATCCAACGCGCGCACCAACTGCATCATCGTAATCAGTTTGAATGCCCGCTGAAATACCAGCTACAGAGTTAATGCCGCTTTCGCTTCTACCATCGATATTATAAGTAATATCGCCGCGCAGATACCAACCGCTACCAAACTCTACGTCAGTATAACCTTCGCTTGGTGATTTTGTTACAACACCTGAGTTGTAATCATTTGCAAATGCGCTTGATGCGGTTAGCAATGCAATCGCTGCTACGGTAGAATTTAATACAAAACGTTTCATGTTTGAGCCCTCAGCCTCTGATACAATTTTCCGTATAAATACGGCTACTTAAACTGTGGCGAGGGAAGGTATAAAACCTTCCCTCAAACCATTATTATTTATAAACAACCTGTGGCTGATGTGTTGGCTGATGACAGCCAGCATCACTAAGTGCATAGCGAAGACCTACGCGACCTGTGTGTAGCTCAATGTCATCTGATCTGCCTTGAACACCTGGATCTGTTGCACCAGGAGTAATTGCAGATTGACCATCTGCAAATCCAAAGAAGTCACCGCCTTCAATGCGTGTATATGTGTAACCAACGTCGGCTTTTACGCGACAGTTAATGTCATAAGAACCACCGGCATGTAGCGACCAAGCAAAACGAGTGTCAGATACTCCACCATGCACGCCATCGGCTGCCGTGTTATAGTCTGCAGACAAACCTGTAGTGATATCTAAGGCGCCAATACAATCACCGCCTGCAGCCGTATCACAGCTGATGTCGTTGTTTAATCCAGACCATTT
>CALAIO010000370.1 GCA_937923355.1 uncultured Rhizobiaceae group bacterium
TTTCTAAAATAGAAACAATGTTTCTTATCTGCTTCAAATTGACAATATAGTGGTTTTTGATAGCCAAGAGCGAGATATTTATAAAAATTGGAGAAGACTATGTCTGATCGTATTAACGTAGGCGGATTAAACGTCGATAGCGGGCTTTATGCCTTTGTAAATGAGCAGGCGCTTCCTGGTACTGGCATAGACCAAAGTAAATTTTGGTCTGATCTTGAGACCCTGGTTACAGACCTTGCACCAACCAACAGGGCTTTGCTTGAAAAGCGTGACGAACTTCAAACAAAAATGGATGAGTACTATAAGACGAATAGCACCAACTATACGCTAGATGACTATAAAAAATTCCTGACTGATATTGGCTACCTGGTTCCTGAAGGTGGCAAATTCTCAGTTGATACGTCCAATGTAGACCCTGAAATCGCAATGGTAGCCGGGCCACAATTGGTTGTACCAATTATGAATGCACGCTACGCGCTCAATGCAGCAAACGCACGCTGGGGTTCATTGTACGATGCGCTTTATGGTACGGATGCCATTTCGGAAGACGATGGCGCAGAAAAAGGCAAAGCCTATAATCCAAAGCGTGGCGATAAGGTTATCGCTTGGGCTCGTGACTTCCTAAACAAATCTGTACCATTGGATGGTTCATGGAGTGATGCAACCAAACTCGAAATCGTTGACGGTGAACTGCACATATCGCTTGAAAGCGGAACGACTGTAGGACTTTCAAACCCTGCGCAATTTGTAGGATTTCAGGGAGAAGCTGCAAACCCTTCATCCGTACTCGTAAAACGCAACGGCCTGCATGCTGATATCATCATTGATGCAGACCACCCAATTGGCAAAACTGACAAGGCAAACATTGCCGATGTGGTTTTGGAATCAGCTCTTACAACTATCTGTGACTGCGAAGATTCGGTTGCAGCCGTAGATGGTGAAGACAAGGTTCTCGCCTACCAAAACTGGCTTGGCTTGATGAAAGGTGATCTTTCAGAAAGCTTTGAAAAAGGCGGCACTGTTATTACGCGCAAACTTAATCCTGACCGTAATTACATGACTGGCAATGGTAAAACTGTAACACTGGCAGGGCGATCATTATTGCTTGTTCGTAATGTGGGTCACTTGATGACCAACCCTGCTATTACATTTGATAGCGGCAGGGAAATTCCTGAAGGCATTATGGATTGCATGATGACGGCAATGATTGCGCTCCATGATCTGGGCGAAAACGGTCGCAATGGTAATTCACGTGAAGGTTCCATGTATATCGTGAAACCAAAAATGCACGGGCCAGAAGAAGTTGCTTTTGCAGTTGAACTGTTCGGTCGTGTTGAACAAGCGCTAGGCATTAAGCCTAATACTTTGAAAATGGGTATTATGGATGAAGAGCGTCGCACGACGGCAAATCTTAAAGAATGTATCCGTGCCGCCAAAGAGCGTGTTGTGTTCATCAACACAGGCTTCCTCGACCGTACTGGTGACGAAATTCATACTTCAATGCTGGCAGGTCCAATGCTTCGCAAAGCGGACATGAAGGGCGCAGCCTGGATTTCAGCTTATGAAGACTGGAATGTTGATATTGGTCTTGAATGTGGTCTTTCAGGCCATGCGCAAATCGGTAAAGGCATGTGGGCTATGCCAGACTTGATGGCTGACATGCTGGAGCAAAAAATTGGTCATCCAAAAGCAGGCGCAAACTGTGCCTGGGTTCCATCACCGACAGCAGCAACACTTCACTCGACACACTATCATCAGGTTAATGTTGCTGAAGAGCAGTCAAAAATCTCAACCAGAGGCCGCGCAAACATAGATGATATTCTAACCATCCCGGTAGCCATTCGTCCGAACTGGTCTCCTGAAGACATTCAAAACGAGTTGGATAACAACGCACAAGGTATTCTGGGTTACATGGTTCGTTGGGTAGAGCATGGCGTAGGCTGTTCCAAAGTGCCAGACATCAATGATGTAGGCCTGATGGAAGACCGTGCAACTTTGCGTATTTCAACACAGCATATTGCGAACTGGCTAAAACACGGCATTACGAATAAAGAGCAGGTTATGGAAACTCTGAAACGTATGGCTGGCGTTGTGGATGGCCAAAATGCTGGTGATCCTGAATACCGCAATATGTCACCAGACTTTGATAACTCGATCGCATTCCAATCCGCTTGTGAGTTGGTTTTTGAAGGCGATATTCAACCTTCCGGTTACACAGAGCCAGTACTTCATCGTAAGCGCTTGGAATTTAAAGCGGCTAACGCTTAAGTCTTCAAAGCAATATCCAGATACAAAAAACCCCGCTCAAAAGGCGGGGTTTTTTAGTGTGTAAATCTCAAGAAACTTAAGTCTGTTTAACAACCACTTTAGCACCTGGCTTAACGCGTGCGTGAAGGTCAATAATATCTTGATTTAACAAACGAATACAACCAGATGATACTGCCTTGCCAATTGACCACCATTCTGGTGTGCCATGCAAGCGGTAAAGCGTATCACGACCACCCTGAGTTAGATAAAGCGCACGCGGGCCTAACGGATTTGTTAATCCTGGTGGCATGCCTTTACGCCATTTTGCAAGTTCCGGTCTGCGTTTGATCATTGGACCAGGCGGCGTCCAAGTCGGCCACTCACGCTTCCAACCGATGCGCGCATTGCCTGACCATGCAAAGCCCTGCTTGCCAACACCAACGCCATATCGAACTGCTTTGCCACCAGATTGAACAAGATACAGATGACGCGATGGCACATCAACGATAATCGTACCAGGACGCTCTTTTGTATTATAATCTACAATCTGACGAAGAAATTCCTTGTCCACTTTCTTAAGTGGAATGGCCGGAAGTTTATAACCACCATCCACGCGCGCTGCATAATCTGCTCGAAACTCGCGTGTTGGGTCTCTAGAAATGGATGAACAACTTGCCAAAGCAGCAGTTGATAACAGTGATAATGTGAATGCACGTCTATTCATATGATCTGCCTCTATCGATTATTCTGCCATTAGATTTGGGGCGACAGAGTAATTCTTGTAAACTTAATTCAACAAACGGCCATGATTCGCAATCGAAAATTTGGCGACAAACCCGCTCGATCACGAAATGTTGCAATCGGGCAACAACGATAAAAAGAAGTTTTGAATGCCAATTATCTCAATTAATCAAAGCGAAGAGGGGTTTGATGGGCGTCAATCCGAGATGGCTATGGTCATTCGCCGTGGCGTTATGAGGGGATTTGCTGAAAGTGATCTTGTATTCTTGCCCGAGTTGACTTTATCAAACAGCAGACGCGCTGATCTTATTTCGCTCAATCGCAAGGGCGAGATTATTATCTTTGAGATTAAATCCTCAATTGCAGATTTTCAGGCAGATACCAAGTGGCATGAATATAAAGCCTATTGTGACAAGTTTTATTTCGTTACACATCCAAGTGTTCCCATGGAAATTTTTCCAGAAAGCGAAGGGTTTGTATTTGCCGATGAACATGGATGCGAAATCATTAGAGAGGCTCAACCTCAAAAACTTGCACCTGCTACGCGCAAGGCGCTCACCCTCAGATTTGCCAGAAGTGCTGCCCTTCGTACAAAACGGCTAACCTTGCATGAGCAATTTACAGAAAATGAAATTGAGTAGAATAAACACTTAGCGTGGTGCGCGTTTGGCGAGAATACGCTGCAAGGTTCTGCGGTGCATGTTCAAACGCCTTGCAGTCTCCGAAACATTACGATCGCAAAGCTCGTAAACCCGTTGAATATGCTCCCAACGTACACGGTCTGCCGACATCGGGTTTTCTGGCGGATCTGCCTTATCTGATGGTTTGCGCATCAAGGCAGTATAAACATCATCTGCATCAGCCGGTTTTGCCAGATAATCAATCGCACCCATTTTTACAGCAGTAACTGCCGTTGCAATATTTCCGTAGCCTGTAAGAATTATCGCTTTGCAATTGGGTTTGACATTACGAATGCCTTCGATGACATCCAGCCCGTTACCATCGTTCAAACGCATGTCTACGACAGCAAAATCAGGCGCACCTATTTTAATCTTGGCCATACCCTCAGAAACGCTTTCAGCTGTCTCAACTGAAAAACCTCTGGTTTCCATGGCACGCGCCAATCTTTGTAAAAACGGTCTATCATCATCCACGATAAGCAGATTGTTATTTTCGCCTATCTCTTCTGGTAGCTGGTTTAGGTCTGTCATTTTACATTCTTTTTGATTGATTTTAATCTTATGTGGGTCACCAAACCCCATTTGTCAAAGGTCTGAGATTGCAATTTATCATTTGTTTTTTGCTTCCAGCGCTGCCCTTGGCCAACTGACGTGAACACAAGCACCGCTGAACCTGTTTTCTGAATCTGATCCAAAAACCAAAGTAGCACCGCTCCGCTCCAGCAATGTTTTTGCAATAAACAGACCAAGCCCCAATCCTCCGCTTTGGGTTGATCTTGAGCGTCTAGTTACAAAGGGTTCGCCAATTCTTGCCAGAACTTCATCATCAAATCCACGTCCGTCATCCATCACTTTGACCCAAATGGTTTCTTCATCCCACCCGGTTTCAAGTGCCACTTTTTCATCCGCATAATCGACCGAATTTTCAACAATATTGCCAAGACCGTATAAAACTCCAGGATTTCTTATACAATCTGGCACACGGCTACTTTCAGGCTTTTTTACCTTAACCGAAACACCAAAGTTCCTGTGCGGTTCGGCAATCTCTTCCATCAAGGCAGTGAACGGCATTGTTCCGATATGACGGTCACCTTCTGTAGAAAGAGACGTTAGCTTTTGCAAAATATCACGGCATCGTTCTGCCTGACTTCTCAACAAGGTTGCATCTTCATAAAGCGTCGAGCCCTGTTCAAGCTCGCGTGTCATCTCTTTTGATACCAATGCAATTGTCGCTAGAGGCGTGCCCAGTTCATGGGCGGCAGCTGCTGCCAAGCCATCTAGATTTGATAAATGCTGCTCGCGTTGAAGAACCAATTCAGTTGCAGTAAGCGCATCAGATAGTTTGCGAGCTTCATCCGCCACACGAAATGCGTAAATTGCCGTGAACGAAAGGCTGGAAATGACCGCAATCCACATGCCCGCAATGTAGATATTTGGCAATTGCAAAGTCACACCGTCCAGCCATGGAAGCGGCAGGTGAAAGAAAGCAAGAAACGTCGTACTGAATATTGCCAGCACACCAAGCGACAAGGTGTATTTGTTTGAAAGCGCAGTTGCAGAAATGACCACAGGCACGAGGAGCAAAAATGAAAACGGATTTTGCAAGCCGCCCGTCAGAAAAAGCAAAGCCGCCAGTTGAACCACATCATAAGCAAGCAAAGCAGCAGAAGCACGAGATGAAAGGCGTTGATTTGCCGGATATCTAAACTTGAGAAAAAGATTTAGAAAAATCGAAACCGATATAAGCGCAAAGCAAAATACGGGTTCGAAATTAAATCCCAGCAATTGCCATACGGCAAATACTGCAGCTGACTGACCAAGAACCGCAAGCCACCTAACGTTGATAAGCGTCTTGAGGCGCAAGTTATGGCTTGGCCCCCCTTGATTTATCTCCGTTAGTTCTGCAAGCGCCAAAGGCTGCTCCTTAAAGAAGGCTTATCATTTATCCATCGATGTTAACGATGACGCGGCCACGAACTTTGCCATCAACAATATCAGTTGCTGTTTGAATGATATCATCAAAGCCTATTTCTGTCGTAAGCGCTTCAAGTTTGCTCATGTCCAAATCCGTTGCAATTCTGCTCCATGCTTCCTTGCGCAGTTCTTTTGAAGCCATCACTGAATCAACGCCCAGTAATGCAACGCCGCGCAAGATAAATGGCATTACCGTTGCAGGCAGATCAAATCCTTGCGCCAAACCACAGGCTGCAACTGCACCGCCATAATTTGTTTGTGCCAATAAGTTCGCAAGCGTGTGAGAACCAACGGCATCAACACCACCTGCCCAACGCTCTTTACCCAGTGGGCGACCAGCTTCTGAAAGTTCTGCGCGGTCAAT
>CALAIO010000371.1 GCA_937923355.1 uncultured Rhizobiaceae group bacterium
ATGCAGGCCGATAGAAGGTTCATCGAGCACGTAAAGTACACCTGTAAGGCCGGATCCGATCTGAGAAGCCAGACGAATACGCTGGCTTTCGCCGCCAGAGAGCGTGCCTGAATTTCGTGACATGGAGAGATAATCAAGACCCACGTCATTCAGGAACTTCAGACGTTCGCGAATTTCTTTTAGAATACGACCTGCGATTTCATTTTGTTTATCGTTCATGGTTGCGGGCAGGGCGTCGAACCATTGTGCGGCGTTTTTAATCGATAGTGTTGTGATGTCCGAAATATGCTTGCCGTCGAGTTTTACACAAAGTGCCTCCGGTTTAAGGCGGTTGCCATGACAGGCTTCGCACGGTGACGAAGACATGAATTTTTCAATCTCTTCACGCATCCAGGACGAATCCGTTTCGCGCCAGCGACGCTCCAGATTTGGGATGACACCTTCAAACGTTTTCTTGGTTTCATATTTGCGAAGACCGTCGTCATAGATGAATTTGATTTCTGTTTTGCCAGTGCCGTGCAAGATTGCCTGTTGCGCTTCCTTGGATATTTCGCGCCAAGGGTCTGACATTTTAAATTTGTAATGTTTGCCCAATGCCTCCAATGTTTGCGCGTAATAAGGCGAGGGGGTGGATGATTTTGACCATGGCAGGATGGCACCACCACGTAGCGTTAAGCTATCGTCCGGAACAACCATATCCGCGTCCATGCCTTTTTGTGTGCCCAGGCCATCACAAGTTGGGCATGCGCCGAAGGGGTTGTTGAAAGAAAAGAGGCGTGGTTCAATTTCGGATATTGTGAAGCCTGAAACGGGGCAGGCGAATTTTTCCGAGAAGACGAGTGTTTCGTGTGTTGCGTTGAGGGATTTATTTTTGGAGCCACCCGCAGCAGTTTCTTCTTTTGGTAAAGGCTTGTCTGCTATTTCGGCGATTGCGAGACCGTCGGATAATTGGAGAGCTGTTTGCAGACTGTCGGCAAGTCGCGTTGCAATGTCATCACGAACGACCACACGGTCTACAACCACGTCGATATCGTGTTTGTATTTCTTATCAAGGGCAGGGACGTCGGCAATTTCATATAGCGTGCCGTCCACTTTAACGCGTTGAAAACCTTTCTTGGTGAGTTCTGCGAGTTCTTTGCGATACTCACCTTTACGCCCCTGAACGATCGGGGCTAGCAAGTAAAGTCGTTGGCCTTCTTCTAAGCCCATAATCCTGTCTACCATTTGAGAAATGGTTTGGCTTTCGATTGGTAGGCCAGTCGCCGGTGAATAGGGTACGCCAACGCGTGCAAACAGCAGGCGCATGTAGTCGTAGATTTCTGTGACTGTGCCAACGGTAGAACGTGGGTTTTTGGAAGTAGTTTTTTGCTCAATCGAAATAGCAGGTGACAGACCGTCTATTTGATCGACATCTGGCTTTTGCATCATCTCAAGGAATTGGCGTGCGTAGGCTGATAAGCTTTCGACATAGCGGCGCTGGCCTTCTGCGTAGATGGTATCGAAGGCAAGCGAGGATTTGCCTGAACCTGATAGGCCTGTAATGACGATCAGCTTGTCACGGGGAAGGTCAATATCGATGTTTTTCAGGTTATGCTCGCGCGCGCCACGTACTGAAATATGCTTTAGGTCGGCCATTAAAATATCCACAAAAGAGAAGGCTAAAATGATTCATACTTGTAATGTTATACGAAAGAGAACATAATAAGAACAAATATCTTTTTAGTTATTATGTGGAAAGATAAAGCGGGCGGTCGAGTTTGCAAGGTAAATAGGGCAAACTATACTGAAGTTTTTTGAATATACGCCATTTTGGCGGTAGCTATTGGAGAGTATCATGGCAGGCAGTGTCAATAAGGTGATTTTGATTGGTAATCTGGGTGCTGATCCTGATATTAAGCGCACACAGGATGGCCGTCCGATTGCAAATTTAAGCATCGCGACTTCTGATACCTGGAAAGACAAAAACACCGGTGAGCGTCGTGAGAAGACGGAATGGCATCGCGTTGTCGTATTTAACGAGGGTCTTTGTCGCGTTATTGAGAATTACGTGAAAAAAGGCTCTAAGGTTTATATCGAGGGTCAACTTCAAACCCGCAAATGGCAAGACAATGAAGGCAAAGACCGTTGGTCAACTGAGGTTGTCTTACAAAACTATAATGGTGTTCTAACCATGCTTGATGGTCGTAATGACAATCAGGGTGGCGGCGGAGGCGGCTATGACCAAGGTGGTGGAAGCTTCGGTCAATCTGGCCCATCGGGTGGTCAAGGTCAAATGGGCGGAGGCAACCAAGGTGGTGGCTTCGGTGGTCCCTCTGGTGGTGATATCGACGACGAAATCCCGTTCTAGGGAACGATAACTAGCCCAAAGTTGCATTCTAATTTTGGGCCATTATGATGTTTGAAGATGCGGCTATGAGAATATTGGGAAGCACATGGCCAAGAAGAAATCAGAAAAGAAAATTTCATCCAAGAAATTAGAAGCTGTTGGCAAGAATAGCAAAAAGTTTTCTTCGAGAAAATCGCTAGCAAAATTTGCCAATGCAAAGTTGAAGTCTGAGAAAAAGGCAAGGTCCAATCACACCAAGAAAAGTGCTTTAAAGTTGTCTGATAACAAACCGCAACTTAAAGATACTTCTGTTGAAACTTCTCAAGATAAATTAAAGTTTGCGAATACGGATGCGACAAGCTGGCGGAAAATGACGGAAGATGCTGCCGCACCTGTGGCGTTAGCCAGTACTCCTGCTGAAACTGCAATCACAAATAACGCTTTGCGGTTTTCCAAAACGAGTTCTGGTCTTTTATCAACTGCATCTGCTTTATTGGCTATTGCTACGGGCATCGCAATTCTTTTTGCGGTTGTTATGGCAGTTTTGCCAGGCGGGCTTGATGCGGTACCTGCCATGGGTGGTGTGCTTGAAGCGA
>CALAIO010000372.1 GCA_937923355.1 uncultured Rhizobiaceae group bacterium
TGCGATTGTGCATATAGCCCGTGTGCCAAAGTTCGCGCATGCCTGCATCAACCATCGGATAACCCGTCATGCCTTTTTGCCAGGCTTTTAAATCTTCTTGGCTTTCACGCCATGGATAATCATCAAAGGCTGGCTTCCAATTTTGAGTTGGGATGGTTGGAAAATGATATAGCAGATGATTGGCAAAATCGCGCCAGCCAACTTCCGCAACAAATTTATCAATATCGCCCGCAAAATCAGCAATTTCAGATTTACGTGCATAGGCTTTTTCACAAATCTGTCTTGGTGAAATTTCACCAAAATGTATATGAGGAGACAGACGTGAGATATTGGGCAGGTCAGGGCGGTTACGCAACTCGCCATAGCCTTTGATATCTTCTTGCAGGAAAGCTTCAAGACGTGCCATTGCGCCTTTTTCCCCGGGGTGCCAAAGGTCTTGCCAGCCCTTAGCCCAATCAGGATTGGTGGGAAGCAAGTTCCAGTCTTCCAAATGCTCTCCAAGGTCTTCTATAGAAGCCAGTTTAATCGATTTAGGGGCACGTTCAGGGGCAGGAATGCCCTTGGCGATATTAGACTTCCAAAACGGCGTATAGACTTTATATGGGCCGCCTGAGCCTGTTTCTACTTCCCATGGTTCGCGCACAACCGAACCGCGAAAGCTTTTTATATCAAAACCGTCGTTGCTAAGCGTTGATTTTATTTCCGTATCACGTTTTACGATGTGAGGTTCATAGCCTCTATTCCAGTAAACACCATCAGCCTTTGTCTCATCAAGCAGGCTTTTTAAAATGCTAAGCGGATCACCTTTTCTTAGAACTAAGCCACCCAAGCTTTTACCAAGTGAGATCAAGCTATGATGCAGCCACCATTTGGATGCGTCGCCCAATTCACGGTCATTTTCATCCAGAATGAAAAGCGGAATAATCTCGCCTTGTTCACAGGCAGCATTCAGTGCAGGATTATCTTCTAGTCGTAAATCCTGTCTAAACCAAACAATCGTTTTTGTCATTTTTTACAATTTATCTTTCGGTGTTGCGCCTTTAAAGAATGCATCCAGATTATCAAGCGCACGAAAACCCATGGCATCGCGCGTTGTAACGGTTGCACTCCCTATATGGGGCAGCATGAAGACATTGTCATGGGCTGATAGGGCAGGATTTCCACCAGGCTCTGTTACAAAGCAATCAAGACCCGCAGCAAAGAGCTTTCCGCTTTCAAGCGCTGATAAAAGCGCATCTTCATCAACCAGCGCGCCACGGGCCGTATTAACCAGCACAGCACCATCAGGCATGAGCGCAAATCGTTCTGCATTCATCATACCGGTTGTTTCTGGCGTTGCAGGACAGTGTAAGGATAGAAAGTCAGAAACCTGCAAAAGGCTTTCAATAGTCTCATGGTAGGTAGCGCCTGCTTCTTTATCTGCAGGAAGTTGCGAGCGATTGTAATAATGCACTTCCATGCCGAAGCCACGCGCATTTCTTGCCATGGCTTGTCCAACGCGTCCCATGCCAATAATACCTAGTCGTGCGCCTGAGACTTGCTTGCCAACCATAAAGGCAGGTGACCAGAAATCCCATTTGCCATCGCGCACCATTCTGTCACCTTCAACCGCACGGCGTGCTGCACCCAAAATGAGTAGGAAGGCCAGTTCAGCGGTAGCATCTGATAATACGTCAGGCGTGTTGGTAACTGCTATGCCACGCGCATTTAAGGCAGGGATATCGCAATGGTCTGTTCCAACAGAATGGTTGGCAATGATTTTCACACGTGGGTCGAGTTCATCGACAGTTCGTCCGCGAAAGACTTCTGAGTGACAAGGTAATATGGCATCAACCTTGGCGCTCATTGCAATTATTTCATCTGCTGTATGTTCACCATCTTCATGATTGATAATGCAATCATAGTCCTGTTGCGCACGCGCAAGAGTTGCATCTGATAGTCGGCGGGTAATCCATAAAACGGGTTTGTCAGCCATAAAGCGCTCCTTGCGTTACGCGTTATTGAACTCACGCATTCTCTTCATGACCATGATCGCTGTTAAAACGATGAAGAATATCGTCAAAGCAATCCATAAGCCTTGTAACCATCCTTGTGAGAGCATGTGTTCTGTATCCGCAAATGGTAGCCGGAACGTAGCACTATCAAATTTGGTTACGTAGCTCGAACCCTTCCAAGAACCATAAGCAAGTGTAATGCCTGCATAGAGAATACCAATGATTTGCAGGATAAATTTCATGCCTTCTGACAGGCCTATAGTCTCTTCCAGGAAGTTATAAACGGCCAGACCGAGAACAAAAATGATGATCAACCAAAAAGGTAGTCCGCCCCAAAATCCGGCGAAACCAGCTGATATACTTTCAGCCAAAGCAATTACAAAGATGCATAGGATTGCAGTGCCCATGAAGGCAGAGATTCCATTAAGAGGTGCTTTTTCCATTTGTTTTCTCCTGCATCCAGTTTTGATGCTTATTGTAATTCAGTCAACAGCCAATTCGCTGTTCGCATTAATCTGTCGTCTTCTTCATAACCTGCAACCACTTGCACACCAATTGGTAGACCGTTACTACCCACCATCAAGGGCAAGTTAACACATGGCAGGCCTGCCAGTGTCCAAAGTGTACTGAAAACAGGGTCGCCTGTACCTTCACTGAGTAATGGCGCTTCGCCAGTTGAGGACGGGGTGAGGATTGCATCATAATCGAGGAAAAACTCTTTCAGGAAGCTCTCGGTTTGTCCCATCACATCCAAAGCATATTCATATTCACCCTTGGATATTTTTCGTCCGCGTTCAATAATAGGCTTGAGTGTGTCGCTTATTTTGTCCCAATGATTGTCGAAAACATCAGCCTGATGATTG
>CALAIO010000373.1 GCA_937923355.1 uncultured Rhizobiaceae group bacterium
GCGCTTGGAATTAGATTGGAACTTTATTTTTGAACTGCGCCAGTATGTGTCACATCAATATTGGAAACGTTTTTCTCATGATTTTGCTGAGACGTAATATGCTTTAATCCGCTTGTGATTTTATGAGCCGCACTTGAAGCAATTGCCTTGCCGGTTAGGCAAGTCTCTTCATTTCGTTCGCAAAATGAAGTTATGTCTGCATAAAGTGAGTGCGCCGCACTAAAGGCTTCGTAAGTTGAAACTTGTGGTCGTACTTCCGCAGTATCAGAAACTGAACCAGTTACAGTTTCAGCTGGTAATAAAACACCCGCCACTCCAAGAGCTATGATTAGTCTAAACATGTACCCACCTGTTTTTCATTCTGTGAGCATGTGTAACATGGAAGATTTAAGTCCCGTTTTAGGACAGACAATGAATTTGACTCAAATTTTACAAACAGCGTTTACCATAAGTTTTGTAAACACCTTGTTTACCATGACATTAGAAACCCTTGCTTAAAAGGCTTTATTAGAACGTTTCTTGCCATGAAATGCGCTTCATTAGGATTCCATTAAATACGTTGTGTAACCAATCTTGGTAACCATAATTGGCGAGTAATGTTTTGAGTAACGCTTTTAAAAAATCATTTAGCAAACTGACAAATGCTGTCGGTCTTCAAACGCAGGTGAAACCTGTGACAGAAGCTGTTGATGAATTTTTATCGAAAGATGCAGCAATGCTTTTGCAAAGCATGCCAGATAGTGTTTCACTCCATGACGCAAACGGAAATGCCCTATGGGTTTCTGACAAGACAAATTACATGTTTTGTCTGAATGCAGAAAATCAAAAAGATAAAGGCTTTCTCGAAGCAATTAATCCGCAAGATAAACTGGATGTTTTAAAGGCATTTTCGGATTGTAGTACGTCGGGCAAAAATCAAACTGTAATGTTTAGATGTCAGTTTGCAGGCGATGATGGCAAATTTGAAGTGAGCCACTTTGAAGTGCGTATCTCGCCATATCCTCATAAAGGTGAGATTGTTTTCCTTGCATTGGCACGTGACGTCTCTGCTGAGGCAAAACGTGAGGTTCAAGCCAAGCAGGACATTGAGAGCGCACAAAACCTTAGCAGCACCAAAAGCATGTTTTTGTCTCACATGAGCCATGAATTAAGAACGCCGTTAAATGCAATTATCGGTTTCTCACAAATGCTCATGGGCGAGGCTGCCGTCATTATTACCGATGAAAAGAAAACTGAATACGCTGGCTTGATCAATCAGTCAGCCAGTCATTTGTTGAAGATTATAAACGATATTCTCGATATTTCTAAAATTGAGGCTGGAAAATTCCAAATCATTCCAGAAGTGATTAATCTCGAAGATGAGGTTCAGGCGTCGCTTAAGCTATTGGCTCCAATAGCTGACGAGGCAGGCGTTTCCATAGCAATAAAAGCCATGGATAATCTGCCAAATATAACAGCAGATCCTAGAGCCATACAGCAAATAGTCATGAACCTGATTGCAAACGCTGTTAAGTTCTCTCACCGAGGTGACACGATAACCGTTTTGATTGAACGTAACAGACGCAAAATCGAGCTAAAAATTATTGATACTGGCCTAGGCATGGAACAGGATACGCTCGATAAACTAGGCAGCTCGTTCTTTCAGGCAGAACAAAACACAACCAAGCGATTTGAGGGTACGGGTCTTGGACTATCCATCGTATTTGGGCTGATAAAGCTTCATAATGGGCAAGTATCGTTTGAAAGCAAGCAAGGTTCTGGCACGACAGTTTGTGTTGAACTTCCAATCTCAAATGAAAAATCTATTCCGGTTCCAGCAGATCCAAATGAGGCAATTGTTTTCTTGAATGAAACAAGAGAACCGAACCTTTTTAGAAAGCTTGAAACCAATTCAACTGTACGCAAGACGGGGTAATATTATGCAACTGTTAAAACAATCTTCCATTATGGTTCTTCGCATGATGATCGAAAGGCCTGGTAGTACGGCGGGCTTGGTTGTATTCGGGCTTGGCTTCGCTCTAATTGCTGGCAATGCCTTGTATTCGCAAGAAGGCACGCACCCGGATCCACTTTGGTCAACAGCCAAGCAACAAGATAGCCTTTCTCAAAATTTTGATGAAGAGATCGCCAAGGTAAGTCAGCCGAATACAATTACACGAAGTGTGTTAACGCAGCGCATCAGTTTGAAAAATGTGCCTGTGCCAACGGCAAGCCCTGCAAGAAGCAATTCTGTAGCTGCACAATCTTCCCTGGTTCGAGATGTTCAATCAGCCTTGGCTGATATCGGGTTTTACAAAGGTAAAATTGATGGAATTTATGGTACTGGAACAAAAACAGCGATCATGAATTTTCAACAGCGCGCCGGGATCATTCCAAATGGTGAGGCGAGTTATGGCTTGTTGAGTAATTTGAAATCTGTTCAGGCCGTTACAGGTGTTCAAAACACTGAGCAACCCGTTACACAAGTGCAGTCTGTTTCATCCTTGCCTAAGGTGTTGGTTTTTGATGCAGAAACAGTAACGCGCATACAAACGGGTCTTAAAGAAAATTTTGGTGATGAAAGCATCAGCGTTGATGGTGTTATGGGAAATCAAACCAAAAATGCAATCAAGCGCTTTCAGAAAAGATTTAAACTGGAAGCAAATGGTGAGTTGAATAACGATACCCTTCAAAAAATGCTCTCTGTTGGTGTATTAAACAGCATATAATTGGCGTTTAGATCTCAGTTAACTCAAGCAATAAGGCAACTCATCCCATGCGTTTAACCAGTGCAATGTGGTTTGCTGTATTTATGAGAACTGAAAGCGCGCGCGGTGCTTATGTTTCTGTATTGAAATCTGGCGCGCAGCAGGCAGGTGCGCTTTTTATTATGCACAATCATCTGAACGGGTTGTTTGATTTATATGCACCTGCACCTCAAGCTTTGATGGATGAGCCAGATGGTGATGATCGTAAATTTGAACGCGTTCTTGAAAATGTGGGTCAACAAGAAATAGATGCTTACTTAGAAAAGCAAAAAAACTTTGATCCGGATCTATGGATTATCGAAACAGAATCAGGTTCTGGCGCAATCTCACTTTCTTTAGCAAAACATTAGAAGAGCTTTGTGATTTAGGCCGTAAGTTTCATTTCCTGATGTTCTTCAGAATAAGCTTCTTGTTGTTTTGATAGCGCTGCACGTCTGGCCCTTGCTGCAAGCGATAAAGCGTAGCGTGTAGTTGGTATATGTTTTGTTTCCTTAAAGTGTGAGTGACTGAAATCAGCACCCAGTTTCTCATAATATGTAACACACTGTGAGTAATTCAGATTCTTATATTTATCCATCACCACTTTGAAGATTTGCGCATTACGCCCAATGTCCAAATTTGCCATAAGTAAAATTCTGGCGGCTGAAACATCAGAAACTTCCAAGGCGCAGAGAAGTGTTGCAAGCATACCTGCATTTTGGGTTCGAAGTATCTGGAAGGTTATTGGACTTCTCAATCCGCAAAAATGTTGTATCGATATTGCAAAGCTCTTTAAATTTTTCTCTCTCATATTCGACAAGAGCTGGTTTTCCATCTGCGATAAAGTAATCATGCTATCAGTGGATTTAACGGGTTTGCCTGTAGGTTTACGTCTTAATTTTCCACCCTTGTTTGCCAAGGCTAACAAAGTTTCAGACAAATCTTTGGAACGTTTGCTTGTTTGAACAGGTGTTATGTCCGCAGATTGAATATTTGTAATTTCCTGCTCTGCTTTATCCCAACCATCAGAAAGGTTTGAATTCTCCAAAATCTGTACAATTTCAGAGTTTTCCAAGATGGTTTCATTTGCCAATAATATTGATTTTACTTGTTCGGCAACATTATCCAATTTTAACAAGGCTTTTACATTGGTTGCATCAAGGTTTTCACGTCTTGCGATTACCTTCGCCTGTTCAATGGAGCTTTTTTCAATAATTAAGTTCAGATCAGCAGGTTGCAACACGGGCGAATAAAGAAGCGGTGATTGGGCAATTGCAATCTCTTGTGTAGCCATAAAAATGATGAGTGGTTTTGGTGTGTATGCGCTTTTGGAGATGTTTTGAGCAATCTTCTTACGTTCCACGCTATTCGTGCTTAAAATTAGCGTGTAAAATTGTTCTTGAAATAAAGTTATATCTTTTCTTGAAGGTCTGGATAGAGATGCAAAACCTTGTGACAAATCAACCAAGCTTGATTGATTACGACTTGGTTTTAAATGATTTCTAGTCATTGTCTTTTCTTTTTCAAAAACTTTCAACAAGGCCCCATCCTCTTGAAGTGATTCGTATCTAATCACCTTCCCATGGAAAATCTTTACAATCTGTTAACCATGTTTGGTTTGTACTGTACGTGCCGATTCATTCACTTGTCTTGATTTGGATATAAATCGCAAGCAGTCATCATCAGGTGGCTTGATAGCCGAAGCAACGATTTACTTTTTGGAGAAGTAGGATGAGTAGCATTTTAAAATTCCCGTTAGAACGCGTACAGCGCAGATCATATGGAATGCCTGACATCAGCCATAATGCTGAAGTACTGGTTTTTGAAGGTGTACGATATGAAAAAAACAAGTCATCTAAAGTCAATCAATCGCAAAAGAAGGCTCTAGCGACCAAAGTTAAAATCAAACCTTAATGATTTGTAGCCGTAAATATTTGTTACGAAGCTGGCGTAATGGCAATGTTTGTATTGTACGGAATACATTCAGAGTTACGCAAAAAATCAACTGATTGCGTAGTCCAGCTAACATCCGGAACGAGCGCTCTGAGCAATACAAAGCCTCTTGTACTTTGACTTTCAACCAGAATTGAAGACTCAACTTCTTCAGGCTGAGTTTGTCTGATATCTGCCATCTGGATAGGATTTACTATCACCATTCGCAGCTGGTTTTTGATCGCTGTACGGTCGTTCATACTGTATATAACCTTACCACTTTCATCAAAAACCGATGCTGACCAAAAGTTTTTATTCTTTGGACCTTTAATCTCTACTGCACTTTTTGTTAGGTCAAATTTACAGACTGACAATTTTAAAAACGGGTCGCTGTTTGTAATACCAACTCTTTTGCCATCGTTTATGTAATGGAATGAATCATTACTGAAGGTACTGGCAATCTGTTTTGCAGCATCTTTTGAACCGAGCGAAGGTATCAAAAGAATGATAACGATATGGACTATTCCAGCAAGAATGAGACCGCATAGGGTTAGATATAAAAACCGGGATTTCATTCTTCACAACCTAACAATTGTATCTTTGGCATTTGCGGATCAATCACGCCAGAATTACTTGTAATAGGAGTGTCATACAGCCTTAGCACAAGCTTGAAATCACCTTCACCAACAATCGGTAGCCAGTTACTTGATTTTGGTGATTGGCTTATTTTTACAACAAAAGAAGAGTCCGGGTAGCGAACAAGGTTTCTGGAAAAAACAGCTGAAACCAGAATGCTGTCTCTGATTATCAGTTCGCCTTTGCCATCATAGGCTGAGAGTGTCCATAGACGCGCAGATGAAGTTTCTCCGGCAACTTCATAACTACACTTTCTATTGAGCCGTTTGCCGTCTTGATCTGTAATCGCTTCAAATGCCAAGCCTTCAGCTGCACCAAGCGGTATCGTGCCATCAGCGGTGGCTTTTGCTGTTGTATATGGATCTACCTCTGCGCCTCCAACAAATGGCCATGCTGACCAAGGTCCCGTGTTAACCGCGCCAATGCCATGGGTTCTTTGCAAAGCAAAGTTTGCACTAAGCCCGCCTAATGCAAGTCCGATTAACAAGACTATGGCTACGTTGATAATAGTGCGCATTATTTCAGGATTAACTTTTCAGACAGAAGAGGAAATGTGTCATTGCGTTACAACACCAGAGTTTTGTGAATTTGCAATCTCACCGTTTAATTTAAGTGGCTTTGCATTTTGGAATATCTGCTCAATATTGCGTAGTGTTTCCTCTGATTTTTTCGACAAAAGCTTAGGTCTAAGCGGTTGCGCTTCAATGGTTTTATCAGTTTCGACAACCTTTTGTTCAGGTTCTTCTGTTCTGCCTGGTAGTGGATTTTCGATAAATGGAATAGGCCGCAATTCAATATTTTGATGCGCGTAAGTCATAAATTTCTGCCATGTCATGGCTGGCAGTCTACCCCCTGTTAAGCGTCTTGTTGGTTGATAATTATCGTTACCAAACCAGACAGCAGATACGTAATTACCTGTATAACCAACAAACCAGGCATCGCGATATGCTTGTGTTGTTCCGGTTTTACCAGCTGCTCTAATGCCGTTAAGTGCTGCACGTTTCGCTGTTCCCCATTCCGGGATTTGCGCCATCATTTTATTCATTGCGGCAACGGTTGTTTCCTTGAGGACCTGAGGTGGTTCTTGTACATCTTCACGAATATCAAAAAGAATATTGCCCGATGTATCCAAGATTTGTGTGAACCCATAACGGTTCAGTTTCTTGCCACCCGTCATGAAAGTACCATAGCCAGAAGCCATCTCCAGAACAGTAACGCCATTTGATCCAAGTACCATGGGCGGGTTCACCACCATTTCAGACTCGATGCCCATATCTCGCGATGTTTTAACAAGCCGGTCACCACCCAGTGCTTGCAAGCCATCACGGCCGAGATACATTTTTACGGGTACTGTATTTATAGATTTAACGAGCGCTGTTGTCATATCCATGCGACCGCGGAAGTTTGGTGTATAATTGCGCGGACACCAGTTTTTACCAAATCGAACAACGCAAACACGACCGTCTACTACTCTGGTTTTTTCTGTATAATCAAAATTATCTATGGCAGAAGCATATACATAGGGCTTGAAAGATGAGCCTGGCTGACGCTTTGCAAGTGTTGCGCGGTTGAATTGACTTTGACCGTAATCACGACCACCAACCATTGAACGCACAGCACCTTCATGATCAATCACGACCATGGCTGCATCTCTCACATTATACTGAGAGCCAAACTGTCTTAAATGGGATTCAACGGAATCTTCCGAAGCTTTTTGTAGATCTAGATCAACAGTCGTTTTAACAATCAGATTACGCGTTTTGAATTTAACAGCGGTTTTGCGGACTTCATCATAAGCCCAATCCAGAAAATAGTTAGGCCCTTTGAGATCTTCACGGGGTACAACGCTTGCTGGTTCGCGTCTTGCTCTGACGACTTGACCTTCTGTCATAAAACCTGCCTGAACCATATTGGTCAAAACTTCATTGGCGCGGGCTCTCGCTGCTGGCAGGTTGATGTGCGGTGCATATTTGCCAGGTGCTTTGTAAAGTCCTGCAAGCATAGCAGCTTCGGCCAAAGTCACGTCTTTGATGTTTTTGTCAAAATAATATTGAGCCGCCGCCGCAATCCCGAAGTTGCCTCCGCCCATGTAGGCGCGGTCAATATAAAGTTTGAGGATTTCTTTTTTCGACAGATTTGTCTCAAGCCATAGTGATAGAAACGCTTCCTTGATTTTTCTGTCTAGGGTTCGCTCATTTGTCAAAAACAGATTCTTGGCTAGCTGCTGTGTAATGGTACTGCCACCTTGAACGACAGAATTGGCACGAACATTTTCAGCCATAGCGCGTACGAGGCCTAAAAAGTCTATGCCAATATGCTCAAAGAAACGTCTGTCTTCTGTTGAGAGAACCGCCTTGATAAAATGATCGGGAAGAGCGTCTAGTTCTTCTGCTGCATTTTGGCGAATACCGCGGCGACCAATTTCCTTGCCATTTCTGTCTAAAAACAGAACGGAATAATCATCCTGACTGCGCCAGTCTTTTTGGGTTTCTTCAAACGCAGGTAGTGCAAGGGCCAACATGGCAATAGAGCCAATCAATCCAAGTGTTATGCCTTCATCAAAAATCTCTACAAAGAAACGTTTTAATCCTTTGACGCGAAACTTTCTAAAGAAAATAGTGATATTTTCCCAGCGTTCACCAGCGTCTGAAAACATGCGATAGAGTGAAGAATCAATCCAGGAATCGATATCGAGGAGCTTATTCCAGCCCCCACCTTTCTTCGAATTCTTAAACGGATCACGCAATTTAAAACTACCTTATGTAAACTCTGAATGATTTATACAGCATATAAAGTCGTTTTTGAATGAAAATTATAGTGATTGCGTATAGTTTATTGAGTTCTGGTAAACGCAACTAACAGTCAAGTTGGAATTAAATTATGGCAAACGAGCCTTTTTGGAAAACAAAGTCTCTTGAAGAGATGTCACAACAGGAGTGGGAATCTCTGTGTGATGGATGTGGCAAGTGCTGTTTAAACAAACTTGAAGACTGGGATACTGCAGAGATTTACTGGACAAACATAGGGTGTGAACTGCTGGACTGTGAAAGCTGCCGATGTAAAGACTATGACAATAGGTTTGAACTTGTTCCTGATTGTATTCAACTGACACCAGAAACAGTAAGAAGCTTAAGATGGCTACCTCCCACATGCGCTTATCGCTTAGTACGTGACGGTGAAGATCTTTTCGATTGGCACCCTTTGATCTCTGGTGATCCAAAAACAGTTCATGAAGCGGGAGTGAGCATTAAAGGCAGGGCTATTCCTGATGACGGAAAGCCGGCAGAAGAATATGAAGATAACCTGGTTGATTGGCCTCGCGAGATTTATATTCCTTAAGCTGTTTTGTTAGGCTTAGTCTTTTTTATTTCATCTTTTGCCAAAGGCCCTGGCAATCCACTAGAGCCATGCACACCAATTGAGTTATCATTTTCATCAAGTGCCAACGATTCGTTCTTGATGTTAGGAAGATGCTGCGTGTCTATTAAGCTTTCGCCTTTGCCTGCAATTGGTTTTGCCACTGAACTTCTCCCAACTAGAGATGGTTTTGAATTTACACTTACAACGCTTCTATCAACACTGTTGAACGATGCAGAGCAAATGTTTGGCCCACGTGATATGTCCTATACGCCCGTGGGAATCGAGTTTTACGGAGATAGACCACAAGTCTGGTATCCCGGTATTAACAAGCATATCTCAATAATCTTAACAGATAGTGCGCGTGAAGACCCTGCTCAGGCAATTTTTCAATTGGCCCATGAAGTGACGCATCTATTATCACCAACAGGCGGCGCTAATGCTCCGGTGGTTGAAGAGGGGTTGAGTGCCTTGTTTCAACAACGCGCAAATGAAATCTATGGATTAAATCTTATTTTGGTTTCCCAGCCATATATAAACGCAACAGAACTGACAAATATGCTGCTAAAAGGTCAGCCAAATATAATAAAGGCTTTGAGAAAAACTGAGCCTGCCTTTCATAAATGGACACCACGATTCTTAGTTTCAGAAGCAGGAATATCCCGTGATTTAGCAGAAAAACTTTGTGAGCCATTTATCGATTTTGAAAGTCGAATAAAATAATTTAAAAATAATAGGAATTTATTCTTTACACCGAAACGGTCTTGGGGTACATTCTTTATACGGTCGGAGAAGTGCGGATGAAGCGCTCAGTATCGTCTTTATTCAATAAAACTTGAAAATTTTGCGCTTTCCTCTGGAGGGGTGTTTTCGTTTGTTCAATTCAAATTGCTAGGAATATTTTTTGACTGATGACCGCAGTGACTTGGAGGATATTACGTTCAAGCTTCGTGATAAAATAATTGATGAGCTTGCGAGTCTTGATACGGCAAATAACAGTGAAGATGTTTCAGACGAACAGCGTTTAAAATCATACTTGGGTTTCTTCAAACTATTGCAATGTCTTGAAGAAATGATGAAACGGGTGCAACAGGAACGTGAAAAAAAATCCGACCGGGGAGTGGATATACTGGAATTCCGTCGACAGCTTGAAGAACAGATTACCAAGCTTGTCGACATCAAAAATGAGGCAAGTCTTTCTTGAAGACTTGGATGATAATGCGCTTGAGATTTTAAAAAACGATTGGCCTTTATGGGCGCGATTAAAACAAAGGCCGCCGATCAGTAATTGGAGAACCTGGTTGATGCTAGGTGGACGTGGAGCTGGCAAGACGCGAACGGGAGCTGAATGGTTAAAAGGTGTTGCCCTAGCTGATCCGCATTTTCCAGGGAGTAGTGGTGGAAGAGTAGCGCTTGTGGGCGCAAGCTTTGATGATATGCGTGATGTGATGGTGGAAGGGGAATCTGGATTATTGGCAATCCACAAAAAATCCGATCGCCCGCAATGGATATCATCCAGAAAAGAATTGATTTGGGAAAATGGTACGATTGGAAAACTCTTTTCATCGGCCAGCCCGGAAGGATTGCGCGGTAATCAATTTGGCGCCGTGTGGGCTGACGAGATTTGTAAATGGCAAAATCTGCAACTTACATGGGACATGCTTCAATTTTGTCTAAGATTAGGAAACAACCCCAGACAAGTTGTAACAACAACACCAAAACCGTTGAAACTCTTAAAACAGATCATCAAGGATCCAACAACCATAATAGTGCGTTCTACAACATCTGAAAATGCCAATAATTTGGCGAATGGCTTCTTGGAATATGTCGAGGGTATTTATTCAGGAACACGTCTTGGCCGTCAGGAACTGGATGGAGAAATTATTGAGCATAACGAATTTGCCTTATGGAGCAGGGAGAGAATTGAAGCTTCAAGACTTGATAAAATACCTGATTTGAAGCGCATCGTGATTGCGGTTGATCCGCCTGCAAGTTCAGGAGCCAAGTCAGCAGCTTGTGGTATCATCGCTGTCGGCAAAACGACTGATGGTCGTTGCTGCGTTCTTGAAGACAGAACGTTGGCAAAAGCAACACCTAATCAATGGGCGGCAGAAGCCGTTGCGCTTTATCATAAGCTTGGAGCTGATCTGATTTTGGCAGAGGTTAATCAAGGTGGTGATATGGTGAAAACGGTAATTCATACCATTGATCCATCCGTGCCAGTCAGGTCCGTCCATGCAAGCCGTGGCAAATGGATAAGGGCCGAGCCGGTAGCGCTGCTCTATGAGCGCAACATGGTTTCACATGCTGGTAGATTTGCAGAATTGGAAGATCAAATGTGCGCCTTCACACCAGATGGAATGGCAGAAGGGGTCTCTCCAGATAGAGTGGATGCGTTGGTTTGGGCTGTTACAGAACTGGCGCTTTCCAGACGTGCCGAACCACGCGTTAGGCGAGCATAAATTTAAAATAAATACGGGATTGAAAATGAACCGATTTTTTAATTGGCTGAAACCATCAGTCAAAACAGATGGTCTTTTGGAAGAGAAACATTCAACAGGCTCTTTAATAGCATTCCATTCGGCAGGCAATGCTATTTGGTCAAGCTTGGGAGAAGGAGGTCAGGCAAACCAGGCGTTTACCAAAAATCCGGTGGTCTATCGCTGTGTCAGAATGATCAGTGAAGCTACAAGCTCAATGCCCTTCGCTGTACTCGAAAACAGGGTTGAATTGAACGAACATCCATTGCTTGATCTCCTGGCAAAACCAAATGCACGACAATCGGGTCCAAACTTCATGGAATGTCTCTACGGGCATTTGTTGATTTCCGGTAATGTGTACCTGACAAAAATTGAAGTTGCCGACACATTAAGAGAAATCCATATTTTGGACCCTTCCAAGGTGCAGCCAATTTTGGATGAAAAAGGTTGGCCAAAAGCATATGAATTTAGAACTGGTGCTATGTCGGTGCATTACAATCTGGATGAAATTCTGCATCTGGCTTTGTTTAATCCTTCTGATGATATCAACGGTCTTTCGCCACTGGCTTCTGCTAATATGGCGCTTGATATTCATAATGCTGCAAGCAGTTGGAACAAGGCACTCCTTGATAATTCAGCCCGTCCGTCAGGCGCATTGGTTTATGCGTCGAGTGCGGGTGAGAATTTAACTGATGATCAGTTTAATCGTTTAAAAAGTGAACTTGAAGAGGGTTATACGGGTTCAACCAAAGCAGGGCGTCCAATGGTGCTTGAGGGTGGGCTTGATTGGAAAGCGATGGGCTACAGCCCGCGTGATATGGATTTTCTACAGGCAAAAAATGGTGCTGCCCGCGAAATTGCCTTGGCGTTTGGTGTTCCGCCCATGTTGCTTGGCATACCAGGCGATAACACTTATTCGAATTATCAGGAAGCAAACCGCGCATTTTGGAGACAAACGGTTTTACCCCTGGCTCATAAAACCGCCTGCGATATTGGAAATTGGTTAGCTCATGAGTTCGATGAAAAAATATCATTGGTGCCGAATTTGGAAACGGTTGATGCGTTTTCTTCTGACCGCGAAGGGTTGTGGACACGACTTGGGCAGGCAGATTTTCTGACTGATAATGAAAAGCGTGAGGCCTTGGGTTATTTGCCTCTTGAAAATGAAAACGCTGTGTAAATGTCCAGCCCAACGTTTAACTATATTAGCGAAATTCCCGAGCATGTTTGGGTGTTCGCTGCAAAAACTGTCGGGGCGATATGCGGGTCAGCAATTTCAATTGCTTACCTCTTGCCAAAAGACAGACGGGAAGCATTTTTGAGATTTTTTATCGGGACAAGCATCGGCATGATATTTGGCACTTCAGCTGGCATTAAACTGGCTGATTATCTGGATATTACGCACAGAATTTCAGCGATAGAAATTGCACTTTCCGGTGCAGCACTCGCCAGTCTTTGTGCTTGGTGGGGTTTGGGAATTTTATCGCGTCTTTCGGCACGACTGGGTTCTGCAAAGTAATTTTTAAAAATGGAGAATAACATGAAACAACGAGGGCTCCTGGCTCAGCGTGAAACCAAATTTGCGCCTGTTAATGTTCAAGATATCAAACTTGATGGCCGTTTTTCAGGTTATGCAAGCGTCTTTGGTGCGGTTGATCAAGGCAATGACATGGTAGCACAAGGGGCATTTTTCACCTCTTTAAAAAACCGTAAGCCAAGTGATGTGCGCATGTTGTTTCAACATGACCCTGATCAACCTATTGGATGTTGGAATAAAATCGTTGAAGACGAAAAAGGCCTTTATGTGGAAGGTAAAATCACGCGCGGTGTCAGGCGGAGCGAAGAAGTTCTGGAGCTGATGCGCGAAGGTGCACTGGATGGACTTTCAATTGGTTTTAAAACCAAACGGGCGCGGGTTAATCCAACCACAAAAATACGAACAATATTGGCTGCAGATTTATGGGAGATTTCAGTCGTAACATTTCCACTGCTCGAAGAAGCACGGATTGAAACGGTTAAATCTGCACAACATAAGAAGCTGCCAACTTCAAGAGAATTCGAGCGATGGCTAACGCGGGATGCGGGGCTGTCGAGGCGTGAAGCAAAAATGATTATCTCAAATGGCTTCAACGCACTCCATGGTCAGCGGGATGCGACGGTGGATCACCCTCTTGCGGATAAAATTCGCAAGGCAACTAAAATCATGTCTCAAAGGATATAGTAAATGAAACGACAGGAAATTCGTGCGCCTGAAGCAAAAGCTGCAACGGGGCAAGCACAAGATGTTGCAGAATGTTTTGATGAGTTTATGGAAGCATTTGAAGCTTTCAAGGAAACCAATGATGAACGTCTTGCACAAGTTGAAACGCAGGTTTCAGAAGATGTTGTAACGGTTGAAAAAATGAACCGCATCAACAAGGCTCTGGATGAACAAAAATCACTGATGGATAATCTTTTGCTTAAAGGTAAGCGTCCATCATTTGGTGGTTCTGCGGTAAATTCAATTGCTGGTATTGAACATAAACAAGCGTTCAATGATTACATTCGTGGTGGTCGTGAAGAGGGTCTTCGCCGTCATGAACAAAAAGCATTGTCTTATGGTTCCGACGCGGATGGTGGTTATCTTGTACCTGATGAAACTGCAACTGAAATTGGTCGCCGTCTGGCTCTTGGCTCACCTATTCGTTCTATTTCTGGTGTGCAGCTTGTATCATCTGCTGTTTACAAAAAACCGTTTGCAGTAACGGGCCCGGCAACAGGTTGGGCGTCTGAAACAGAACTTCGTACAGAAACGGCTTCGCCAACTTTATCAGAGCTACAGTTCCCGACGATGGAGCTATACGCAATGCCGGCTGCTACTTCGCAGCTGCTGGATGATGCGGCAGTTGACATTGATGCCTGGATTGCCAGCGAAGTGGAACAGGCTTTTGCTGAACAGGAAAGTGCTGCCTTCATAAATGGCGATGGTGTGAACAAGCCAAAAGGTTTTCTGACCCACTCAACCGTGGATGAAAGCAATTGGTCCTGGGGCAATCTTGGTACAATTTCAACTGGCAGCGACGGTGCGTTTGCAGACGAAGATGCGTCTGACACGCTTGTGGATACGATCTATTCATTAAAAGCAGGCCACCGTCAAAATGCAAATTGGGTCATGAACCGCAAAACGCAAGCTGAAGTCCGAAAGCTCAAGGATGCTGATGGCAACTATCTATGGCAGGCACCTGCAGCTGCAGGACAGGCCGCAAGTCTGATGGGCTTTGGCGTAGTTGAAGCTGAGGACATGCCTGATATGGCCTCCAACAGTCTTTCAATTGCCTTTGGTGATTTCAATCGTGGCTATTTGATTGTTGACCGGGCAGGTGTTCGCGTATTGCGTGATCCTTATTCAGCCAAGCCATATGTCTTGTTCTATACAACCAAACGCGTTGGCGGTGGTGTTCAGGATTTTGATGCAATCAAGCTTGTAAAATTCGGTACAAACTAACAACGCTTCCTCCCTCGTTGTTGCTCTGAAAAGAG
>CALAIO010000374.1 GCA_937923355.1 uncultured Rhizobiaceae group bacterium
TCTTCAGCTTCATCACGCGTGACATAACCATTCTCTACCATACGATCCAAAACCCAGTTACGACGCGTCAACGCCTTTTCTGTGTCACGGAATGGATGGTAATTACTTGGTGCCTTTGGAAGCGCTGCCAAATATGCTGCCTGATGAAGCTCTACTTCATGAACAGATTTGTTGAAATAAGTCAAAGATGCGCCAGCAACACCATAGGCGCTTAAACCAAGATAAATTTCGTTCAGGTAAAGTTCCAAAATGCGATCTTTAGAATATGCGGATTCTATACGCATAGATAGAAGCGCTTCCTTGATTTTGCGATCAATTGAACGCTCGCTCGAGAGAAGAAAGTTTTTGGCGACCTGCTGAGTAATTGTTGAAGCACCAATTGCACGGCGTCCAGAACCATAGTTTTTGATATTGGTTACAACAGCACGTGCAATACCTGTCGGGTCTACACCGCCATGTTTGTAAAAATTCTTGTCTTCGGCAGATAAAAAAGCTGCCTTTATCGTGTCAGGCATTGCCTGAATTGGTAAGTATAATCTGCGCTCACGGGCGTATTCAGCCATCAAAGACCCGTTGCCTGAATGAATGCGTGTTGTAACAGGCGGTTCATACGCGTTTAGAACTTCATAATCCGGAAGATCTTTCGACATGTCATGCAAATACCAAGCGATTCCTGCAACAACAAGGATTGCTAACAGCATTCCCATGCCAAATAAATATCCAAAAATTCTCAAAAGCATATGATTTTATTCCACATAAACAATATGTTACAACGTTTGAACAAATCGCAAATCAGCACTCTTACGATCGCATTAAAACAACCTGTGTTCCTCAAATAAGGAAACAATATGATGTTTAGCAATATCTTTAGCATACTTTACAAGAAATGGCTTGAATTCATTACAAAAAGTTATCCTGTTGCAGTTTTGCAACCAGATGTTTTCTTACTGCATTCTAGGTTGAAAAAAGTCCAAAACAGACTGTGCAATCGCTTCCCCCGCCTTGGCTTTAAATTCAGGAGTTTGTAAAAGGCGTTCATCTTCGACATTCGATAAATAACCAAGCTCTAATAATACACTTGGCACTTCAGGCGCTTTTAAAACTCCAAATGCTGCTGACCTTTGTGGATTTTTGATTAGCTTGATTTCTGAACCAAGGTTTTTGACCAATAAGCTGGAAAAACGTCGCGAAAAACGCTTCGTTTCACTTGTTGTAAGATCAACCAGAATATCAGCCACAGCCTCAACTTCTTCTTCAACGGCTAGTCCGCCAACCAAATCAGCACTGTTTTCTGTTTCAGCCAATTTCGCTGATAATTGGTCGGATGCTTTTTTCGAAAGTGTATAGATGGTCGAACCTCGTACGAATTTCTGACGTAAGGAATCTGCATGAAGAGAAATAAACAGATCTGCCTTTGAGCGACGACTGAATTCAAGACGATCACGCAAAGACATGAATTTATCTTCTTCTCTAGTCATCAACACATCAAATGGGCCGACAGCTAACAATTTATCTCTTACGACCTGAGCAAATGAAAATACGATATCTTTTTCCTGAGCACCATTTCTTCCCACTGCCCCACCATCAATTCCACCATGTCCTGGGTCGATAACAATCGTAAAGCGCCCCTCTTTTTTCTGTACTGGCGCAACACGGTCCCCTTTAACAGCCAAATTTCCTGTTGTTTGAGATTTTGCCTTTTGCTCTTTCAACAAATTAGCAAAAGTCTCATCGTCTGTTGAATCCATATCAAGTAGAAACCGATAGCTCTCTTCATCCAGACGCTTCTTAAGTGATGACTTAATAATTTCTGCTGGCGCTGCAAGTGTCAGCACTATCCTGGATCGTCCCTGCGATATTCTGCCAAATTGAACAGCAGAGATTAAACCGCGTGGTTCAAGTTTGTTTCCTTCGCCTAAATTAAAGACAGACTCATTCAGATCGATGATGATACGATTAGGCTTATCCATGTAAGTGGTTTTTACAGATAAATTTTGATCAAAATCCAGGAAAAATCTTGTACTTGCGGTATCACCAGCAATGCTGCCAGAAAATGCTACCGGAAAGTTCTTGGACTGCTCCTGCCCAAAAGAATGTGCAAGAGATGAAAATAGAATGATCAAAATCAAATATGAAATATGAATCAGGCGCATGAATTTCTTTTAACAGGACAGCTTGTTAATTGCATGAATAATCTGATTGAAAATCAATAATCAACCTGATGATAACGAATTTACTTGTGATAAAGCGAAACTTTGCTTATCTATTGAATCATCAATTTCTGATCATGCGAAAATCACCAAAGTCGATAAAGCTGATTAGAGTATCTACCTGAGGGGCTTTTAGATATTTTGATGAAACAAGATTCGTGCTGTTTGACGACACTATCTCTCAAACAGCTCTAATACAGCGTTAAGGCGTGATTTTTTATAGAAAATCCCCATAAGCGCTTCACTGGCTGGTGATTTAACCAGCCCCGATTAAACAGATGCGGAAGAAGAACGTGGCAGACAACGGGAAAAATTTACAAAAGGTAGATGAAAGTTCAAATGAACTCGCGTCAAAGCCTGTAAATAATGCCAAGCCAACTTCATTCCATCACACATTACCAGACTTTTATCGTTTCAAGCAAAGACTACGTAACCGTAGTCAGGATTTATTGGAAAGCCTGACAAGCTTCCTTTATTCACTATTGTTTGTTCCCGAGCAAAAGTCTGCGGAGATTAAAATACATGTCAAACAAGATGCTGATAGACGCATCCCACCCGGAAGAAACCCGGGTAGCGGTGGTACGCGGTAACAGAATTGAAGAATTCGATTTTGAGTCACAGGAGAAAAAACAACTAAGAGGCAATATATATCTGGCGAAAGTGACAAGGGTTGAACCCTCACTTCAAGCTGCATTTGTAGATTATGGCGGCAACCGTCATGGCTTCTTGGCTTTTTCTGAAATACATCCAGACTATTATCAAATTCCGGTCGCTGACAGACAAGCTCTGCTCGAGGCAGAAGCAGAAGATGCGCGCGCATCCCGAGAAGCTGAAGAAGCAGAAGACAATGTAGTAGAGGTAGCATCCTCAACTGACGATGATGAAGACGAAGCACCTAAGAAAAAGCCGCGTCGCCGTCGTTCAAGAAAGTCCAAAGCGGCAGAAGAAACAGATTCTGACGCAGATAATAACTCAGAATCTGAAGATAAAAATGATGATACTCCGCAAGATACTGAGGCTGATGCTTCGCCAATAGCAGAGACATCCGAGCCTGAAGTTGAGGCTGAAGCTGAAGAAAAACCGAAGCGTCGATCTACTCGCCGCAAAAAGGCTCCTATTGTTGCCAAACCTGAAGTAACAGAAGAAAATACAGAAGTCTCTTCTGAAAGCTCGGATGAAGCTGTTGAAGCGAAACCTGAGCCAGAGCCAAAACCAAAGCGTCGCACAACGCGCCGTAAAAAGGCACCTGTAGAGGATACATCTTCTGAGGAAGCTTCAAATACTGATGATGACGATGACAATCCAACTACAATGGCTGCCATGGTGGAGGTGGACTCAATTTCCGAACCTCTCCCTGATGATGCGGATGAGCCAGAAGATGACAGCGAAACAGCAAATGATGAGCCGGTAGCAGAGGAAAAACCAAAGCGCCGCGCGACAAGAAAGAAAGCTGCGCCAAAGAAAAAGGCAGAGCCAGAAGCATCTGAAAGCGAGTCTGCTGAAAAAGAAGAAATAACTTCTGAGGAAACATCTGAAGAAGAAGCACCAAAGCCAAAGAAACGCGCACCTCGTCGCAATTCTCGAAAGAAAAAAGAGACAGCAGGTGAAGAGGAAACAGCCGAGGCCTCTGATGCAACTCAAGATAACACTGAGACTGATGGTGAACTTGATACGGAATCTGACGATGCAATTGAGTCTGTGGGTCAGGAAGATGCTTTGGAAGAAGTCCCTACCCCACCACGTCGTCAAAGACGTCATTACAAAATTCAGGAAGTCATTAAACGTCGTCAGGTGTTATTGGTACAAGTTGTTAAAGAAGAGCGCGGAAACAAAGGCGCTGCACTGACAACTTACCTTTCTCTTGCAGGACGTTATTCTGTATTGATGCCCAATACCGCACGCGGTGGTGGTATCTCTCGCAAAATCACAAATGCAGCAGACCGTAAGCGTTTGAAGGCAGTGGCTACTTCTCTTGATGTTCCACAAGGCATGGGCGTAATTTTGCGTACCGCAGGTGCATCAAGAACAAATGCAGAAATTGAGCGTGATTTTGATTACCTCATGCGTTTGTGGGAGCAAGTTCGTAATCTGACACTTTCATCTTCTGCACCTTGTTTGGTCTACGAAGAAGGCAGCCTAATCAAACGTTCAATCCGTGATCTATATGACAAAGACACAGGTGAAGTTGTCGTTGCTGGCGAACAAGGGTTCCAAGAAGCAAAAGACTTCATGACCATGCTCATGCCAAATGCAGCTAAGAGAGTGAAACTTCACCGTGATAAACAAGCTATCTTTGCAAAGTTTGGCGTTGAAACGCAGCTTGATAAAATGGTTACGCCACAAGTAACGCTAAAATCTGGTGGTTATTTAATCATAGATCAAACAGAAGCTCTGGTGGCTGTCGATGTTAACTCAGGCAGATCTACACGCGAACACTCGATTGAGAATACGGCTCTACAAACAAACCTGGAAGCTGCGGAAGAAGTGGCACGTCAACTTCGTTTGCGCGACTTGGCTGGCCTTATTGTTATTGACTTCATTGATATGGAAGAAAAGCGCAATAACCGAGCTGTAGAGAAAAAGCTGAAAGAGTCTCTCAAGAATGACCGTGCTCGTATTCAGGTTGGCAGAATATCGCATTTCGGCCTGATGGAAATGTCGCGCCAACGCATGAGAGCGAGTGTTCTTGAAAGTACGATGGACGTCTGTTCACTTTGTGGCGGCACGGGGCATGTGCGTTCAGATTCAGCAATTGCCTTACATGTATTCCGCGCCATCGAAGAACACGTATCAAGACACAACCGTTATGATGCAGTAATAAAGACAACCCCTTCTATCGCTATTCATCTACTAAATCATAAGCGCGCAGCCTTGCTTGAGCTTGAAAACCGCTATGGCTTGGCGATTTTGATTGAAGGCAGCAACGAAATTAAGGGACAGGATTTTGAAATCCAAAAAGGTGAACTTGCAACAGGTGAAATCAAATCCACTGCTGTAGGTTTCCAAAATGGAACTGTTGAAGCCAATGATGTTTCCGAAGACGAAAAAGAGCCACGCGGTAAAAAGCGCGGGCGTGGACGTCGCAAACATAACGATGATGAAAATCAGGCTCAATCAGAAGATACAATATCTGAAAATGGCCAAACATCTCAGAATGATGAAGATAGCGATGAAGATCAACCGCGCAAAAAACGTCGTAGAGGCAAACGCGGTGGCCGTCGTCGCAATGGCGAAGAGACCAATGCGGAAACCGCTGGTGAAGATACTTCCGAAAAGGAACAGAATTCTGGCAATACAGAAAACACTCAGGTTGAAAAAAAGCCTGAGGAAGTTGGAGAAACACCAAGTGTAGAAGCTGAGGCTGAGGAAACTAAACCAAAGTCACGCTCTACAACACGCAGGAAAGCTCCAATTTCGAAACCAGCGGAGCCACTAGAAATTGAAGCTCCTACAGAAAACGAAACCAAAGAACCTGTTCAAGAACCGGAAAAACCTAAGCCGCGCCGAACGACACGCCGCAAAAAACCTGAAGAGACTGAGAATGCGGAAGTAGAAAATACTTCGGAAGCCTCCTCTGAAACACCACAAGAAACAGTTTCTGAAACATCAGAACAAAAGCCTGAAGATGGTGAGAAAAAGAAAAAAGGTTGGTGGAACCGTGGTGGTGGTTTCTTCTAAACTCCGGACTTAAAGTAACATGAGATTTGACCCACCTCTCATAGAAACACAACTTGTAAAACGCTATAAGCGTTTTCTTGCCGATGTTGAAATGCCTTCTGGTGAAATCATAACGGTTCACTGCGCCAACCCGGGTTCTATGCTTGGTCTTACAGAGCCTGGTAACAGAGCATGGATTTCTGATAGCAAGAATCCAAAGCGTAAACTTCAATATTCACTCGAAATGATTGAAGTTGATGGTGTTATGGTTGGAATTAACACGTCACACCCGAATAAACTTGCAAGAGAAGCTATCGAGGCAAGCAGAATACCAGAACTTGCAGGATATCAAACGCTTAGAACAGAAGTAAAATACGGTGAGAATTCCCGTATTGATATTCTATTGCAGGATGACAACAAGCCAGACACTTATGTCGAAGTTAAAAACGTACATTTTGTAAGAACCCCCGGCCTGCATGAATTTCCTGACAGTGTAACCGCACGGGGTGCCAAGCATCTGGATGAATTGGCAAGAGAAGTTGAAAAAGGTAATCGCGCTGTCATGCTTTACGTTATTCAGCGTAATGATGGTGACCAATTTCAATTTGCGGCTGATCTCGATCCTAATTATTTTGATGCTTTCAAACGCGCGCATGCAAAAGGCGTTGAAGCAATCGCTATTCGATGTAATGTGGAAATTATGGGTATTGAAGCCGTTGACCTTTTGCAAATCAACGACATTTAAAGTGCATGAAGATCAGGGTATAAAATGACAGCTTATATAGAAGCAGCACAAGCACCGCTGAAAAACACAGGTGCAATAAAAATTTATAACGATGATGATTTCGCTGGCATGCGAAAAGCGTCACAAGTCACAGCGAAATGTCTGGACGAGCTTTCCCATATGATTAAGCCTGGTGTAACCACACAGGAAATAGACGATTTTGTTTATAAATTCGGTTTGGAGCATGATGCTTATCCAGCAACACTAAATTACCGCGGATTTACAAAATCCTGTTGCACTTCAATCAATCACGTAGTTTGTCATGGTATCCCAAATGAAAAACCATTGCGTGAAGGTGAGATTATCAATGTTGACGTTACCTACGTCATTGACGGATGGCACGGTGATTCAAGCCGCATGTATGCGGTAGGCGAAATCAAGCGCGCAGCTGAACGTTTAATCGAAGTTACCTATCAATCACTGATGTTGGGTATTGAAGCCGTTAAACCTGGCAATACAACGGGTCATATTGGAGAAGCAATTCAAACCTATGCAGAAGGACAACGTTGCTCAGTTGTAAGAGAGTTTTGTGGCCATGGTGTGGGAAAACTATTCCATGATGCACCTAACGTCTTGCATTACGGCCGTGCAGGTGAAGGTGTTGAACTGCGCCCAGGCATGATATTCACCATCGAACCCATGATAAACTTGGGACGCCCTAGTGTTAAAGTTCTGGGTGATGGCTGGACGGCTGTAACCCGCGATCGTTCCCTGACAGCACAATTTGAGCATTCTGTTGGTGTTACAGAAAATGGTTGCGAGATATTTACGGCTTCCCCTGCAGGATATACACTTCCACCTTATGCTTAATGAGCAAACCTGGTGAGCGGATGAACAAAAAAGAAAACGGTTTCGAAGAAGCAAGCCCTGCTGTTAGTGATGCGCATGGGCATAGAGGTCGTTTAAAATCCAGGTTTTTAAAAAGCGGTGCTAGTGCTTTAGCAGACTATGAACTTCTTGAACTTTTATTATTCCGCTCAATTCCTCGTCGAGATACCAAACCGATTGCAAAAAACCTGATTAGTGTTTTTGGATCATTCGCTGAGGTTTTGGCGGCGCCACCCGAGCGATTACATGAGATTAAGGGTATTGGGCAATCAACCATTACTGACTTCCAAATCGTAAAAGCATCTGCAGAAGCGCTTGTCTCAGGCCAAGTTAGAGAAAAACCCCTGCTCGGCTCATGGTCTTCTGTAATAGACTATTGCCGCACCGCTATGGCATTTGAAGACAAAGAGCAATTCAGAATCCTCTTTCTGGATAAAAGAAACAAACTGATTAAAGACGAAGTTCAACAAATAGGTACGGTAGATCACACGCCAGTATATCCAAGAGAAGTTGTGAAACGCGCTTTAGAACTTTCTGCAACTGCAATCATATTGGTTCATAATCACCCCTCAGGCGACCCTACACCTTCGCGTGCTGATATTGAAATGACCAAAACTATCAATGAAATCGCCTCTTCATTGGGCATCACAGTACATGACCACATCATCATTGCGAAAGACGGTCACACGAGCTTGAAGGGTTTAAAGCTTTTTTGAACCTCTTTGCTACTCGAAATCGTATCT
>CALAIO010000375.1 GCA_937923355.1 uncultured Rhizobiaceae group bacterium
AAAAGTGTGCTTTCCCGTAATGCCGTTGGTACGTTTGGTCCATGTTTGTCCATATCTTCATCAACTGCATATTGAATAACGGGCTTATCCAATACCGTCAGCATTTCCTTTGGTACTGCCTTGGTTGCAGGCAGAAAACGAGTTCCAAGACCCGCAACTGGAAAGACGGCTTTGCGTACAGGTTTTAATTCAGTCATTTAATTGGACCCCGATAGATAGACATATTTGATGTATATGCCAATTTTTTCCTTAACAGAAGATGAAGCGATTCACTCAAATTCTAACACTTACCTTATCAGGATCCTAAGCAAAGTCGATTATAGTTACGATAAGTAAGGTGGCAGGTTGAGGTTTTAGGTCATGACAGTCTTGGTTACAGGTGGTGCAGGATATATCGGTTCCCATATGGTTTGGGAACTGCTTGATCATAATGAAGAAGTAGTGGTTGTCGACAATCTAACCACCGGTTTTGAATGGGCAATTCCTGAAGGTGTGACATTTGTCAAAGCAGATATCGGCGACCAGGACGCCATGGAAGAAATCATCAAAAATAATGGTGTTAAATCCATAATCCATTTTGCAGGCTCAGTTGTGGTGCCCGAGTCACTTGAAAATCCGCTCATGTACTATCAAAACAACACGGGCAACTCGCGCAATCTCATTGCAGCAGCAGTTAATACTGGTGTTGAGAAGTTTATTTTTTCATCGACCGCAGCAGTTTACGGAAATCCTTTAACCGAAGGCCCTATTAGCGAGAATGCGATTCTTAATCCGATGTCGCCTTATGGCACCTCAAAACTGATGACTGAACTGATGATCCGTGACACGGCAGAGGCGCATAATTTTTCATATGTCATACTGCGTTACTTCAATGTCGCAGGTTGTGATGTCAAAGGCCGCACAGGCCAATCAACAGAGGGCGCAACGCATCTCATTAAAGTTGCCTGCGAAGCAGCCGCTGGCAATAGAAGCTCCATGAAAATCTTTGGCACAGACTACGACACCAAAGATGGAACTTGCGAGCGTGATTTCATTCATGTCGGCGATCTTGCCAATGCACATTATGAAGCCTTGCAATATTTGAGAAATGGCGGAAAGAAATTCACCGCCAATTGTGGCTATAGCCAAGGTTATTCAGTTCGGGAAGTTATTGATACGGTAAAACGCATCTCAGGAAATGATTTCCGTGTCATTGAAACAGAGCGTCGTGCAGGTGACATTGAATCACTTACAGCAAATGCAAATCGTCTTATGAGCAGACTTGATTGGAAACCAAAACACAATGATTTGGATACAATCATTAAAAGCGCGCTGGATTGGGAGAAAAAACTTCCCACTCTCAAGAAAAGTGCTTAACAAACGTTAATATTTCTAACAAAAAGTTCATATCTCTGCCATAAATCTGTCCATTTATTCCTGACAGTCCAAAGACTATGATGCTGGCAAGCAATTGATTCGCATGGGCATGCGAACAATTCAAACCAAGCAAATGTGCTGGAGGGTAGAACCAAATGAAAAACAGGCTTTTTTCTCATTTCAAATACACTGGAATGGCCATAACGCTTTCAATGGCATTTATGTCCAGCCCGGCATCTGCTGATGCAGGCTTTAAAAAATGGATCAGGGATTTCCGTAGTGTTGCAGCACAAAACGGTGTACGTACCAGCACTTATGATGCTGTTTTTGCAGGCATTACCTCACCAGATCCAGAAGTTATTAAGTCTGCCAATTTCCAACCAGAGTTTAAATCCAAAGTCTGGGACTACATGGACAATCGCATCACAAAATCTGCGATTGAGAAAGGCGTTGCTTTAAAAGCACAATACAAACCATGGCTGGACAAGATCGAAAAACGCTATGGTGTTGACCGCAATATCCTGATGGCCATTTGGTCAATGGAAACTTCTTACGGGGCAGCACTTGAACGCGATTCCGCCTTGCGCAGCGTTGCCCGCTCCCTTGGAACACTTGCATATCAGGATAAGCGCCGCCGGAAGTTTGCCCGAAGCCAATTAATCTCCGCAATGAAAATTGTACAAAATGGTGACGTTTCTGCAAGAAACCTGCGCGGGTCATGGGCAGGAGCCATGGGGCATACGCAATTCATCCCGACAAGCTACCAAACCTGGGCAGTTGATATCGATGGCGATGGCAAACGAAACATTTGGGAATCCGTACCAGACGCACTGGCCTCTGCCGCAAACCTTTTAAAGAAAAATGGTTGGCGCACAGGCCAGACATGGGGCTATGAAGTTAGGACGCCGCGTGGTTTTAAAACCTCACAAGTGGGAACTTCAAGCCGCACATTGGGCGAATGGGAAAGACTTGGCATCAAGCGCGTCAAGGGTAAGCAATTTCCCGATCGCAACAGAAAAGCAAACATTAAAGTACTTGCAGGCGCAAATGGCCCCGCTTTTTTGATGACCAAGAACTTCTTCGTTTTGAAGAGCTATAACAATGCTGATAAATATGCGCTCGCGGTAGGCCATTTGGCTGACAGAATTGCCGGTTACGACGAATTTGTTGTCGATTGGCCTCGTGGCTACATCAGATTAAACGAGGAAGAGAGCAAGGAATTACAAGCGCGTCTTCTTCAAAAAGGCTTTTATGACGGCGAAATTGATGGAAAAATCGGCGGTGGCTCCAAAAAAGCCATATTAAGCTACCAAAAAAGCGTCGGCCTCGCACAAGACGGCTATGCTTCGAAGAAAGTTTTGGCTAGACTAAGAGGCGGCTGATACTGCCACACATAGAAACGTGGCAAAGAGTAATTGAGTAAAAAGGCACTGATGCGATAAATCAGTGATATTAGGTATGCTACGTCGTTTTATAGGTATGATTATTTTTCTGGTGTCGCTAGGTATAGCTACACCATCAATACCTGTTTTGAATGTAGCGCTTGGCCCAATCATTGGTGTTGAGCAGGCTCAAGCTCAACAAAAGAAAAAGCGAAAAACACTTTTTGATGTTCTGTTTAAACGCAGAAAGAAAAAGACAAAGGTGAAAGTTGTAAAGCCACCTAAGAAAGTGACGACTGTCAGAACACTTAAAAAGAAAAAAACCAAACGTAAAAAGAGACGCACAACGACTGCTGCTGCCGCAGCAGCAAAACCTGCGATCATTGCTGTTAAAAATGAAAATGCAGCAAAAATTCTTGTTGTAGGCGATTTTCTTGCAGGCGGCATGGGGCGCGAACTCGAAAAACTTTATGCTGCAAATGCAAATGTTGTGATTATAAGCAAAACTGATCCATCCTCAGGTCTTGTGCGTGACGATGTCATTAATTGGCCTGAATATATCCCAACTCTGATTGAAGAATTTAAACCAGCAGCAATTGTAGCACTTGTTGGTATGAACGATAGACAAAAGCTTTGGACGGTTGAGGGAAAACCGGAGAAGCTCTCGGAAGCGTGGCTAGCGGAATATAATACCCGTGTCAGTAAAATAGCCTCTATTGGAATAAGCCAGAAAATTCCTTTGGTCTGGGTTGGCCTGCCTCCAGTTCGTTCAGGCAAAATGAATGCAGACTATTTGGTTTTTAATGAAATCTATCGAACCAAAATCGCAGCTGCAGGCGGCGGTGAATATGTAGACATTTGGGATGGCTTCACAAACGAAGAGGGTAAATTCGTAAGTGCAGGACCGGACATCAATGGTCAGATCGTAAGATTGCGCGGCAGCAAAGGCATAAACATGACACGTGCTGGTCGTGCAAAACTTGCATTCTTTGCTGACAAGGCACTACAAAAAATTGGCGTCATCGGAAATCCAGACGGATTCAATTACGCTTCACTGGGCACGATTAACCCTGGCATCGCACAACCTAACGTTCCAGAATATGACCCTGTTGGCACGGGAAAAACTGTTGTCATTCCACTTGGTTCACCTGCTCTGGACGGAGGTGATATTCTTGAAGGCGAAAAAGATATTGTTTCCGCAAAAGAAAGCGAAACCAGCGTTAGCTACAAGCTTGTAGAAAAAGGCGAAGTTAATCTTCCAAAGGCAGGCAGGGTTGACGCATCTTGGGGTAAACCAAAACCAGATGCACCAATTATTCAACCAGTAGAAGCTAACGATAAAAAGAAATCAGATACGACTGATATCTCAAATCGATTGGCGCCTCTGCCCACTGTTACAAATATTCAGCCAAGTGCATCTACTCAATAGTGCGAAACAAAAGTTTCTATTATAGAGGCAAGTCCGTTTCGCCCATTAGATTAAGATCGATTGAACGGGCTGCCTGGCGACCTTCTCTGATTGCCCAAACCACCAAAGACTGACCGCGACGGCAATCTCCTGCTGCGTATAATCCGTCAACTGAAGTTTTATAATCTTTCTCATCTGCCTGAATGGAAACATCGCC
>CALAIO010000376.1 GCA_937923355.1 uncultured Rhizobiaceae group bacterium
GGAGATGCAAAAAGCCCAACAATCAACATCAAGCCAAGACATGCTCCAAATGAAAATCGATTTGCTTGATACCTCATGGTTCTCTCCCTTTTGCCCAGTATTCAGCCCATTAAAGCTGACATAACGTAACTTTGACAAGTGTATGAACCAAACTTTATGTGCAAAGAAGTTCTATCGCCAAGCTTGTAAAGAAGCGAAACAGTTCCCGTTTCCTGCTTTCTCCTTAAGGGTCAAAGAGCTGATTGCCTCAGTTGCCGCCCCGTCCTTCGAGGCTACGCACCTTAGGATGAGGGTGCAAGATGGTCACTCCCGTCATCTTAGGCCATGTGCCTAGGATGACTATATTTTCATTCCCCTCTCCCACAAAACAAAAATTTGGGAGAGGGTGGGCTACCTGCGCGGTAGCGCAGAAGCTCGGGTGAGGGGTATAATGCCGCAAACATTTTCTTTGGTTAGATAGCACCCCTCATCCGTCAGCTTCACTGCCACCTTCTCCCACAAGGGGAGAAGGAAAGTATTAGACATCCATATCCCCAGCCGTCATGCAAGAAGTAACAGCACCTAAACTACCCCAATAATCACTAAACCTCAGGCAATCTCCTCACCTCACCCATACACATAACCCTCTCATCATATGCCTTGCGAGCAAACACCTCACGCACCATCGGCTCAAAATGCTCTAGCGGTTTCATCTCGTAATCGGGGTCAAAGCTTGATTGATCCCAGCGCTCGCAGAAGTCTGCGCAGGTTTGGAAGTATGGGTGGTCTTTGTATTTCTGGCGTTCTTCCGGGTCCCAACCATAGTGATGGGCGTAATAGAGCATTTGGAACAAGCCGTGATGTTCTATTGTCCATGCAACTTCATCACGAACGAATGGTCTGATAATTTCCGCAGCAAAGCGATCATGGTTTTGGGGTGCAAGACCATCGCCGATATCGTGCAAGAGCGTGGCAACAATCCAATCGATATCTGCGCCATCATTTTCAGCACGTGTTGCAGATTGAAGGCCGTGTTCAAGGCGCGTGATTTTGTAGCCTGCCATGGTTTCTTCCGCCTGCATGCGAAGTTCGCGCATAATGCGATCAGCGGTCATCGCCAAGTATGGCTGTTCCATCTCGTGCAGAAGTTCATAATCTTCTTTGGTGCCATCTTTCATCTGGGTAAAAGAAACTGTGGGTTCGCTCATAATCCACTCCATAAATTGCTTTTCTGGTGTCAGATTGATACGAGCAATAAGAAAGAACAAGTGTTTTTTGCGACCTATTGTTATCTGGGAGACATTCATGGCGAAGAAAGCTGCATCTGATCACGCGATTACTACCAATTCTCTATTGGGCACGGGCGATGATTCCACCTTCTCAGGCGTCATGTCCTTCATGCGCCGCAAATACACAAAACAGATTGATGGTGCAGATATGGTGGTCTGGGGCATTCCGCTGGATACGTCTGTTACCAATCGTCCTGGCACGCGCTTTGGCCCTAATGCCATCAGACAAGCTTCCTGTATTCTGGATGCAGACCCGCAATATCCGTTTCATCTGGATCCGTTTGAAACACTGGCCGTTGCCGATTATGGCGATTGCTCGATGAGCACAAACCGTGTTTGGGAAAACCCTGAACGGATTGAGAATGAAGCCAAACAAATTCTGGATACTGGCGCTTATCTTCTCTCTCTCGGAGGTGATCATTATGTCACTTGGCCTTTGTTAAAAGCACATGCGGAGAAGCATGGTCCCTTGGCGCTAATTCAGTTTGATGCTCATCAAGACACTTGGGAAGATGAGGAAGATGTCATTGACCACGGCAGCTTTGTAACGCGTGCTGTAAAAGATGGCATCATTGATCCTGACAAATCCATTCAGATTGGTATTCGAACGCACGCGCCGGAAGACTATGGCATTGAGATTATCTATGGTGATGAAGTTGAAGAAATGACAACGGAAGCTATTGCCAATCAGATCAAGCGCCGTGTTGGTGAAGGGCCTGTCTATCTCACTTTTGACATTGATTGCCTTGACCCGGCCTATGCGCCCGGAACCGGAACGCCCGTTTCCGGAGGCCCCTCCTCTGCAAAGATGTTGGGTGTCCTTCGCAAACTTGGCAGTCTTAATATTATTGGCTCGGATGTTGTCGAGGTATCACCTGCTTATGACCACGCAGATATTACCGCGATTGCAGGCTCGATGGTTGCGATGTATATGGTTTGTCTGCAAGCAGAGAAAAGATTAGAAGATTAAACTGCTTCTTAATTTGATTCTGATAAAAGCAATAAATTACTAAAATTAAAGCACTTTACTGGAAAAAATATGAAACTTGGCATTTTCATTGATGGCGAACATGGCACGACTGGTTTGCAAATTCGTGAGCGGTTAGCAAAGCGTGATGACCTAACCATTCTATCGCTTGCGATGGAAGATCGTCGTGATGCAGACAAGCGTCGCGCAATGCTTGGTTCTTGTGATGTTGCTATTTTATGCCTCCCAGATGATGCAGCGATTGAAGCCGTTCAACTGATCGAAGAAACCGGTAATGATAAATGCACAGTGATTGATACATCAACCGCGCATCGTACACACCCGGATTGGGCGTTTGGTTTTGCTGAACTGGATAAAGACCAAGCAGCAAAAATCAAAAACTCAAAGCGCATTAGTAACCCGGGCTGTTATTCAACAGGTGCAATTGCACTACTCAAACCACTGATTGAAACAGGCGTGATGAAAGCAGAGTGTCCTGTTACGATTAATGCTGTTTCCGGATATACGGGTGGTGGCAAACAGTTGATCGCGCAAATGGAAGATGCTTCTCACGAAGATCATATTGAAACATCGTTTCACCTTTATGCAATGACCATGCAGCACAAACATGTGCCAGAAATAATGCAGCGAGCTGGTCTTGAAAAACGTCCCTTATTCATGCCAAGCGTCGCGCGTTTCGCGCAAGGCATGTTGGTCTCTATCCCAATTCATCTCGAGCAACTTTCATATGCCAGTGTCGCGACTGTGCGCGGTGCTTTGGAAGTACATTACGATGGTTGCGAGTTTGTATCCGTTGCT
>CALAIO010000377.1 GCA_937923355.1 uncultured Rhizobiaceae group bacterium
CGCAGGGCCATCTTCTGGCTTGAATTCAGAAACCAGTTCAAAAGCAGCATCCGTATCATTGATATTATTATAGGAGAGCTGCTTGCCTTGAAGTTGTGTAGCCGTGGCAACGCCTTTTCGAGTGTCGCCTGTTTTATAAAAGCCCGCTTGTTGGTGAGGGTTTTCACCATAGCGCATTTCTGCGGCGAGCGTACCTGCCACACTTCTGTGCAGAGGCATGTTTGATCCTACTTCATTAGCAAACCAGTTTGAGATTGCCGTGTCATAACTGGCTGTGCGGGCGAAGGCCTTGTGTGCCAGACGTTTCCGCAATTCCAGTGTTGTTTTATTGTTATGCGTGTCGAGTTGCTCAAGCACTTCTGCATAATCGGCAGGGTCAGTGATGATGTTTACAAAGCCATGGTTCTTCGCCGCAGCGCGGATCATAGCTGGTCCACCAATATCGATGTTCTCAACGCTAGTATCGTAATCAGCACCTTTTGCGATGGTTTCTTCAAACGGATAGAGATTGATAACGGCCATATCAATCGGGCTTATGTTTTGTTCGCTCATTGCCTGTTGGTGGCTCTCATCTGTGCGCACAGCCAGTAGACCACCATGAACCGATGGGTGAAGTGTCTTCACGCGGCCATCCATGATTTCCGGAAAGTTGGTGATCGATGATACATCATCAACCGGAATGCCTGCATCTGCGATTGCTTTCGATGTGCCGCCGGTTGAAAGCAGTTTAATGCCCTTGTCCGAAAGTGCTTTTGCAAGTTCAAGTATGCCTGTTTTGTCGGAGACTGAAAGAAGTGCTGTTTTCACTTCTGAGAGATCAGGAATAACGTGTTGTTTAGCAATCGGTGACATGACGTTGCAGCTTTCTTATTTTAATTCTTAGTTGGGGTATTACGAAGTTTGTTTAGCCTGAATTTTTTGTAAAGCCCAGTTTATTTCCGGGTTATCATAAGCTTTTGCGTGGATGACCATCTGCCAGGTTGGTTTTGGTGCTGGCAGGCTTGCAAAGAAAATGCTTTCTGCAAGTTCAAGCTGAAAACCCGGACAGTCAAATCGCCATTGCTCACCTTCGCGGGTTTCAAGCAGGCATGTTTCACCGCTTGCTGAAAGTGATGCCTTGATATCGGGATGTAGATGGAAGCGAAGTGCGACCTTATCTTTTGTCGTATAGCGCATGTCGCTTTTGTTTGGTCCGCTAAACCATTCCTGTCCAAATAGTCTATCACCATTGCTATCAAGTGTAAGCGATCTTTGATGGCGAATGCCAAACTCTTTTACATAGCCACTGTGGGCCGCGGTTATGGTCGTTGAAGTGGATGTATCTTCTCTTGAATATTCAAGGTTCAAATTGCGTGAGAAAACTTGCCCGCCGATTGCACGTCCAGCCGTTCCGGGATTTTCAAACCGGATCGTTGAAACATCATTGAGTGTAACTGTAGAATGTGCATTCGTTGTACGCCAGACTTGCGATGTGGTTTCATCATAAATCTTTGGCTTTCCGCAATTTACAATCAAACAGGATAAGCCACTTGAAAATTCAAAAGATAGCGCGCCGCCATGTGCTTCCTGTGATAGCTCCCCTTTTGGCGGCTCTCCAGTGTCGACAACTAGAAGACCATTACCCATGCTTGCACGTTGATAGCCTGAATGAACGGCATCTTTTACAGGCTCGCCCATGCTTTCGTCATATCGCAACAGAGTTGTTACAAGCGCTTTTTCGGTAACCCCAACGCCATTAAATCTTGCGATACTACCATCACCATGACGGAAAAACTTTAAAGCAGGTAACAATCGTTCAATTGCGGTGATGAGTTCTTTGGGCGGGGCGGTCTCAATGGCTGCAAACCCTTCTTTCAAAGGTAATAGCAATGCGAGCACTTTTGATATGACAGCAGGATTTCGCGAGATGTGTCCACCATCCGCAAGGATTTGCATATTAAGCGCTTGTGCAAGTCGGTCTCTATGCAAATTTAGTGAGCTGGAATTTCCACTAAAGCAGATTGATGCGTAGGTGAGGGCAATGTGTCCGTATAAAGCAGGCATGCCTTCAGGTGCATTAGCGATAAGGCGGCGTAATATCTTTACATGCTTGCCAAGCGAGCGCATCAATTGATGATGAAATTCGTGGTCAGGTTTGCTCAAAATTACAATTGAATGACAAAGTAACGAAATCAGACGTTTGGAAGCTATTTCAATATCCCAAGCATATTTCGATGTCTGATCTGGCTTAAGTTCAATCCAATCCCTGACCAACGAACGGGCATAGCTGTCAGAAAGCGTGTCTTTGTTTGCAGAAAAATGACGTAACCACGTAAAGCTATGTAGTTCTTTCTCCCAGTCATCATTATTAGGCGCAATAGAAAAAGGTGTCTGGCCATTTGAGTTTATGACAGTATTGCCCAAGGCAAAATGACCGTTATAAAATTCCTGCGCAATCAAGGGGTCTGCCGTATGCAAATCATGCGGTTCAATAACAAGGCGTTGTGGGACAAGGGATGTAAATCCGGACATGAAAGTAAGGCCGGAATATAGTCTGCCTTTGATACGCCTGTAGGTTCTGCCAACAGACAGTTTCAAGGCTCTGAATTTGTCAAATATACTCATTAAAAATAGACCCACCAATTTGATAATCGTATGCGATTTTTAAATTGATTGGTAGCCTTGGTGCGTAATTATTGCTTGATAAACCTGCATGCAAAAAATCCGTCCAAGCCGCTATAAGTTTCATGTTCTTTGTGAGCCAGATGAAAGGGGAGGGTACGTAAGGCGCCTTGTCCATTTATGCAATCTTCCAGGCCGTTTATTTCATCGGGTTTAATTGGGTCAAGCTTAATATCCTCAAACTGCTTTGAGATTTTTGAAAGCAGGTCTTCGCCTTCTTCTTTCAACATAGAACAATTTGAAAAAACAAATGTACCGCCAGGTTTGAGGAAGTTTTTTGCTTTTTCCAGCAGTTGATATTGCAGTTTTGCAAGGGCTGTAATTTCTTCCGGACTTTTTGTCCATAAAACATCCGGGTGTCTTCTGATTGTGCCTGTTGAAGAACAAGGTGCATCCAGCAGGATTGCATCAAACATTTCTTCTGGTTCAAACTCAAGAATATCAGCTTCTACCAAAGTCGCCTTGAGATTCAGGCGATCCAGATTTTGTTGTAGTCGGCTAAGCCTTGGTTTGGAAATATCAACGGCAGTGACGTCATATCCTTTTTGAACCAATTGTGCCGTTTTGCCACCAGGCGCTGCGCAAAGTTCCAGAACGCTTGCGCCTTTATTTGCTTTTATAAGATGCGCTGGCAATGCTGCTGCTGCATCTTGCACCCACCACTCGCCGTTTTCATAGCCTTCAAGTTCTGCAACCGAAGTTGTATTGGTGAGGCGCACCGAACCGGTTGGTAAAACAAAGCCACCCAGTTTATCAGCCCAGTCTTGGGGAGCCTCTTTAACTGTTAAATCGACCATGGGTTCAAGCGCGATGAAGCTTGATATTTTTATGGCCTTTTCTTTTCCGTAGTCTTTTCGAAGCGCCTTTTCCATCCACTTTGGCAAGAGTGATGTTTGCTCTGTCTTTGAAAGTAGGTCTTCCTTTTCACGTACAATGCGTCTTAGAACCGCGTTCGACATGCCGCGAAATCTTGACGTGCGTTCATCTTTACCAATAGCGGTGACACCTAAATCAACTGCTGCACTGTCTGGGGCGTCCAGAAACAAAATTTGAGTGGCTGCAACGTGCAAGGAATGTATTAAAAACCTGGCTCTTTTGGGCGGCGGTCTTTGCATGACGCGTTTTAGAACTGCTTCGATCTGATTGTGTTTTCGAACTGCTGTTATCGCGATTGCTCGCGCCAGCCCCTGGTCTCTTGCTTCCAGTTTTAAAAACCGATCCAGCCCATGTTGGCGGTCACAGAGTGCATCCAGATTGCGGCCATCGTCCATTACGCGGGTAAGCAATAAGGTTGCTACCAGCCGTGTTTCCAGTCCGGGTTTTTGTTTCATATTGTTCTCAGTGAGATCTGCCCCAAGGTTGCGGTGTGTCGTCTTGAGAAGCGTTATCTTCCATCGACCACTCACTGGCAAGCGCTTGAAGAGCATTAATTCTGTTTTGTGTATCAGGGTGTGTTGAGAACAGGTTGTCTCGTTTATATTGTCCCAAAGGATTGATAATGAACATATGCGCTGTTGAAGGGTTTCGTTCAGCAGCCTCATTAGGAATGCGAGCTGTGCCCATGGCAATTTTTTCAAGTGCGCTTGCAAGCCAAATCGGATTACCACAAATTTCAGCACCGCGTTTGTCTGCTGCATATTCGCGGGTTCTGCTGATTGCCATTTGAATAAGACCTGCTGCAAAGGGTGCAACAAACATGGCAACGATAGAGCCTATAATGCCAATGCCTCCACGGTCACGACTGCCGCCAAAGAACATGGCAAAGTTTGCGATCATGGAGATTGCACCTGCGAAAGTTGCTGTTACCGTCATAATCAGCGTGTCACGGTTTTGGATGTGTGCAAGTTCGTGCGCCATCACGCCCGCGACTTCTTCCATAGTCAAGGTTTCCAAAAGCCCGGTACTTGCTGCAACTGCTGCGTTTTCTGGATTTCGTCCAGTAGCAAAGGCATTGGGCTGTGGTGAATTAATAATATAAACGTCCGGCATAGGAAGGTCTGCGGCCTCTGCCAATCTTCTGTTTAATTCATAAAATTCTGGCGCGCTGTTTTCGTCTACCTGTTGCGCATTGTGCATTCTCAGAACCATCTTGTGAGAGTTCCAATAGCTGAAGAAATTCATGGCAATCGCTATAACAAAGGCGATCATCATGCCGCTCTGTCCGCCAATCATTAGACCTAGTCCCATGAAGAGTGCGGTCATAAAAGCCAAGAGTGTTGCTGTTTTGATAATATTCATATCATTTTCCAGTTGTTTTCATACTATTTACTCACATATAGGTTCTATGGAGACAAGCTAAAAGGCGTACCATAAAAAAATGGCTGCAAACGATAATAACCCTGATATTCCCGAAGCTGCAAAGCGCGCACTAGCAGAAGCTGCCGAGCGTCGCGAAAAAGAAAAAGCAGAAGCAAAAAACGCAAAGCCTGCGCCAAAGGAAATATTGGGCCGTGACGGCCCTGATCCTGTTCGGTTTGGCGATTGGGAAAAAGACGGCATTATCAGTGATTTTTAGAAGCTTACCTGTTTCAAAATATTACAGCAGATTTTTTGATTAGCCGCTTTAATTTTAAAAACATTGCATCAAACTGATATTTCATGCTGCTTTCTTATTGATTTATGAACCTCTTGGTTCAAATCTGAGCAGTGCGTTTAAGTTTTTGTTTACCAATAAATCTCGAAAAAACTATTAGTTTCAGTATATCTGGTAGTTGCTACCTAGTTTTTACGTAGCTGTTCATCAAACTGGCCTGTGAATTGCATCTCTCCGTGTAACAAACGCATGGAGATAAACATGAAACTCGTATCTGATCTTTACAATAAAGCCGCTTCTTTCAAAAAAGATGAAAATGGTTCAATTCTTCCGCTTACGGCAGTCTTGCTGACAACGCTCGCCTTGGCTGGTGGTGCTGCAGTTGATTATTCGCGCTATTCAAGCGCAAAAAATGTGATGAATACAGCTCTTGATGCTGCCATTCTTGATGCTGGCGTCAGACTTGGTTCAGGACAGCCTATTGACCAAAAGTTTGAAGATGATTTCAACGCATTTTTCAATGCGAATATTGCTGGCCGTGGTGGCTTTACAGATAATTATGAAATTGTAAGTTTCACTGCTGATGCCGTTACAGGAAAAGTTTCTGCAACTGCTGCTGCAAGCGTTGATACAACCTTAATGCGTATTGGCGGTCTTGATGAAATGAACATTTCTACTGTCAGCACTGGTGTATTCGAGCAAAATGATACCGAAGTAACCATAATGCTGGATGTTACAGGCTCTATGGCAGGCTCTAAAATTAGAGCATTGCGTTCGGCCGCAACCGAAGCGGTGGATATTTTGTTGCCACAAGGCAGAAATACTCGCAGCACACGTGTAGGGCTTGTACCTTATGCTTCTTCAATCAATGTTGGTTTTTCAAGAGCACGAGCTGTGACTGCTGGAAATACTCGCCAACAATTGGCTTCTACTGGTGCCTTTGTGACCCCTAGCAATAATATTCGTACGCGTGATTGCGTAACAGGTCGTGGTGGTCGTGATGCTGCAACTGACACATTTTATACTGAAAATGCTCCTCTTGGTTCTGACAGAAGAACTGTTAATAGAAATCTTGCATCAGTATTTAGATGCCCTAGCCAAGAAATCCGCCCTTTGACGAATAATGTTAATCAACTGCGCAGAGATATCAGGGATATCAAAGCTGAAGGTGGTACTGCAGGTCACTTGGGTGTTGCTTGGAGCTATTACATGCTGTCAGAAAACTGGGCACCCCTATGGCCTGCACAAAGCAAACCTGAGCCTAAAAGCGGTAATGTAAATAAGGTTGCTATTTTGATGACGGATGGTGATTTTAACACAGCTTATGAAGGTGTCACTGGTGAATTCACCCCAGGTCAAACATTAGGCCCATTTGGTAACGCTCAATCAGTTCAAAAATCTAATCAGGTTGCAGCAGATTTATGTGAAAACATGAAAAACGATGGCATTACGATTTATTCTATCGGTTTTGATCTTGATGGTATTGAAAATGCTACAGCAAGAAACAGAGCGACTAACCTACTTGATAATTGTGCGACAGATGATACTGGCAATCAGGTATTTTTCTATCAAGCTGATAATGAGCAAGAACTTCGTGAAGCTTTTCGTGAGATTGCCCGCAATATTTCAAGCCTGCGTCTTACTCAGTAAGCTGAGAGATAATTACTTATAAAGCGAGCCTAGGGTTCGCTTTATAAAATTATACGAGCTATGCAAAAAACGCATATCTAATATGTAATTTTGGGACTCGAAAAATAAAATAAAAGTCCCTATATCATCGTCAACAACGTAAAAAACGTTGACACTTACTTTCAGAACCACTCCTCCTCCCAGGTTCTGAAAATCGGATTAGCTTCCTCCTCCATTTTAGCTAATCCCTAAATATGAAGCTCGTCAGATCCTCCTCCCCTGACGAGCTTTATTTTTGTCTAAATTAAATTTCAATCAAGCAATAAAAAAGGACCGCTTCTTTCGAAACGATCCTTTCGCGATTTTTAATACTGAAAAAATCTTTATTAGCGGAATGAAGCCTCAGTGAAGGCTGCTCCAATGTGAACTTCTTTCCCCTGGATCTCCCCAGAAACCATAAAATCACTCGACATTAGACCACCTCCTTTCGATTCGTTAAACACTCCTAGATGTTGCCACAGATCGTCAGAAGGTCAAGTCCTTATGATTTATTCTGACGATTCTCGATCAGATCATCGACAACGGCCGGTTCTGCCAATGTTGATGTGTCGCCCAGGTTCGAGAAATCATCTTCTGCAATCTTGCGCAAAATACGACGCATGATTTTGCCTGAACGGGTTTTTGGCAAGCCCGGAGCCCACTGGATTGCATCGGGCGAAGCGATTGGACCGATTTCTGTTCGAACATGGTTTCGAAGTTCAGTTTTTAATTCATCTGTTGCATCAACGCCTGCCATTAAAGTGACATAGCAATAAATGCCCTGGCCTTTAATGTCGTGCGGGAAACCAACGACAGCAGACTCTGATACTGCATCATGAGCGCCAAGGGCTGCTTCAACTTCTGCAGTCCCCATGCGGTGGCCTGATACGTTAATCACGTCATCGACGCGGCCTGTGATCCAGTAGTAGCCGTCTTCGTCTCGCTTGCAGCCGTCGCCTGTAAAGTATTTGCCTTTATAGGTTGAGAAATAAGTTTGAACGAAGCGCTCATGATCGCCATAAACTGTTCGCATCTGACCTGGCCATGAATCGGTAATACAAAGATTGCCGTCAGCCGCACCCTCAAGAGGATTACCATCGTTATCAACCAGTTGAGGCTGAACACCGAAGAAAGGTGTCGTGGCTGAACCAGGTTTTAAGTCTGTAGCACCTGGAAGCGGCGTAATCATGTGACCACCTGTTTCGGTTTGCCACCATGTATCAACGATTGGGCAGCGCTGCTCGCCGACTACATTATAATACCACTCCCAAGCTTCCGGATTAATCGGCTCACCCACGGTTCCCAGAATTCTAAGCGAAGAACGTGAGGTTGATTTAACCGGATCATCACCTGCCTGCATCAACGCGCGAATGGCAGTTGGCGCAGTGTAGAATTGATTAACTTTATGTTTGTCACAAACTTCCCAGAAACGCGCAGTGGTTGGATAGTTTGGAACGCCTTCAAACATGATGGTCGTTGCGCCATTCGCAAGCGGGCCATAAACGATGTATGAGTGGCCCGTTACCCAGCCCACGTCAGCTGTACACCAGTAGATGTCACCTTCTTGATAATCGAAGGTATATTGATGTGTCATGGATGCCCAAACGAGATATCCACCAGTCGTATGAAGTACACCTTTTGGCTGGCCGGTTGAGCCTGATGTATAAAGAATGAAAAGCGGATCTTCTGCATTCATTTCTTCTGGTGGGCAATTGGTTGAGGCTGCATCGGTGACGTCGTGATACCAGACGTCGCGACCTTCAACCCAGTTAATGTCCCCGCCTGTGCGTTTTACAACGATGATATTTTTGACACTTTGGCCTTGCTTTTCAGCAATTGCACAAGCTGCATCTGTGTTTGCTTTTAGTGGAATGGTTTTTCCACCGCGCAGGCCTTCATCGGCTGTGATGATATATTCGGATTGGCAGTTTACCAAACGCCCCGCAAGCGCGTCTGGCGAGAAGCCACCAAAGACGATTGAATGAACTGCCCCAATCCGTGTGCAGGCTAACATTGCGTAAGCTGCTTCAGGAACCATCGGCATATATAAAGTAACGCGATCACCTTTTTTGACGCCTTGTGTTTTCATTGCATTGGAGAGGCGACAGACATGTTCGTGTAATTGTTTGTAGGTAATGTGCATATCATCTGAAGGATCATCACCTTCCCAGATGATTGCTGTCTGGTCACCACGCTCAGCCAGGTGACGGTCGATACAGTTGGCGCTGACGTTTAGTGTGCCATCTTCATACCATTTGATTGAGACGTCAGGATATTCAAAGGTTGTGTTTTTGACCTTTGTATAAGGTTTCATCCATTCAAGGCGTTTGCCTTCGTCGCCCCAAAAACCGTCTGGGTCTGAAACGCTGCGCTCATACATTTCTTTATATTTGGCTGCTGTCGCATGCGTGTTTTTGGTGGCATCCTTTAATACTGGATATGTTTTGTTTGTATCTGACATAATGTCTCCTCCGACCCTTAG
>CALAIO010000378.1 GCA_937923355.1 uncultured Rhizobiaceae group bacterium
TTTCCAATTTGTTTACCCTATGTCTTAAAACAACAAATCTTCTCATTCGCCTTAGGAGCATATTAGATTTTAGGGATTAGTCTCTTTTTCCAATCAGAATAGTTCCTGGATGTGAAACAATGCTCAAAAATATTATACCTGTCATAGCAGTTAGCATAGCAAGTGCTTACGGACTGCAAGCATATTTGGAGCATCGCGCAACCTTAGAAGGCAAAGCACCCGTAGAGACTGCGCAAGTGCAAAAGAAGCAACGCACTCAGGTTGCAAACATTCAACAACCAACCTCTGAGCCAATCTATGGTCGTAAAGCACGTTTGAAAATGGACAATCGTGGGCACTTTGTAACCAACGCAAAAATGAACGGGCGCACTGTTGAGGTCTTGGTTGATACTGGCGCTACATCAGTCGCTATAAACAAAAAAACTGCGCGTCGTCTTGGAATTATGCTGAAAGCATCAGATTTCAAATATACAGTCAATACGGCCAACGGCACGACGAAGGCTGCTAGTGCCACGATTGACAGAATTCAAATAGGCAATGTAACGGTAAAAAATGTGCAAGCGGCTGTGCTGGATGACAAAGCGTTAAGCAGTACTCTACTGGGGATGAGTTTCCTCGGTCAACTACGCAGCTTTGAAGTTAAAAACCAGGAATTGTTGCTCGTTCAGTAATCGCTGACAAAGAGACTTGCCTGAAACGATTGACCCTTGGTCATGTAACTGACAAATTCAGCCTAATTTCCGAATCAAGGGATTTCCAATGTTTCCAAAAACCAAGCCTGATACAAAACCAAATACGCATGCGTTTGAAGTCACTCCTCTCGTGAAGCCAACTGGCTTTCGTGAATATGACGCGCGTTGGTGGTTTGGGCATCCTTCATCTGACAAGGCACCTGAATTAAACTTGATGGGTGTTCAAGCCCTGGGCATGGGGCTTGGAACACTTATTCAGGAACTGGGTGCAGGCCATGAAATTGTTACAGGCCATGATTTCCGCAGTTATTCCATGTCGATTAAACTCGCACTCATCTCAGGTCTGATGGCAGCGGGTGCGCGGGTCAAAGACATTGGCATGGCATTGTCGCCAACTGCTTATTACGCGCAATTTGCACTTGATTGCCCGTCCGTTGCCATGGTCACAGCCTCTCACAATGATAATGGCTGGTCCGGTGTTAAAATGGGCTGCGAACGCCCCCTCACCTTTGGCCCAACTGAGATGGATCGCCTGCGCGATATTGTTTTGGAGGGGACATGGAAACTCAAAGCAGGTGGCTCTTATGAGTTCATCGAAGGTTTTGCTGAACGCTATATTGAAGACCTCACCAACCGCAAACCCTATGAGCGCAAGATAAAAGCCGTTGCTGCATGTGGTAATGGAACCGCAGGTGCCTTTGCGCCTAAGGTTTTAGAAAAGCTTGGACTTGATGTAATCCATATGGATACGGAGCTTGATCATTCTTTTCCTAATTACAATCCAAACCCTGAAGACATGGAAATGCTACACAAAATGCGTGACCGTGTTTTGGAAACAGGCGCTGATATTGCGCTTGGGTTTGATGGTGATGGCGACCGGTGTGGCATCGTCGATAATGAAGGCGAAGAAATTTTCGCTGACAAGGTTGGCGTTATGCTGGCGCGTGATATTTCCGCTGTTCACCCAGGTGCTAAGTTTGTTGCCGATGTTAAATCAACCGGCTTGTTCCTGACCGATGAAGTTTTAAAATCCCAAGGTGCAAAAACGGACTATTGGAAGACAGGACACTCCTACATCAAACGCCGTGTGCATGAGTTGGGCGCTATGGCTGGCTTTGAAAAATCAGGGCACTTCTTTTTCAACGAGCCGATTGGCCGCGGCTATGATGATGGTATTGTAACAGCGCTTGCCGTTTGTGACATGCTGGAACGCAACCCTGATAAAACCATGGCAGATTTGCGCCGTGAACTTCCGATTACATATGGCTCGCCTTCCATGTCACCTTATTGTGCTGATGAAACCAAATATGGAGTGGTAGACAAAGTCGTTAAGCGCTTTGAGGCCATGCACAAAGCTGGCGAGCAAGTTGGTGGCCAAGCCATTCGTGATCTTGTCACCGTCAATGGTGTTCGCGTCGTTGCAGAAGATGGTACCTGGGGTTTGGTTCGCGCATCATCAAACGAACCCAAACTGGTTGTCGTCGTAGAAAGCCCAATTTCTGAGGCTCGCAAAATGGAAATGTTTGATGCGGTCGATACTATCCTTCGTGAAAATGAAGAAGTCGGTGAGTACAAACAGGGTATGTAAATTTCCCTGTTGAGGACTCATCATATGAGACACTCTGGCACTATAAACTGGCTCTAAATTTTACTAGGTTGGCACCAAATTAAACTAGGCTAACTCATGTTAAAATTTGATATTCACGCAGAGACTTTCCCTCTTGCAAATGTTTTTACTATTTCACGCGGTGCAAAGACACACGCCCATGTAGTTCGTATTGAAGTTTCAGATGGAAATGTAACAGGCCATGGCGAATGTGTTCCTTATGGGCGTTATGGTGAAAGCGTTGAGAGTGTCACTGATTTGCTTTCCAACCTTCCATCTGACCTCACACGCGATCAACTTCAAGAAATCATGCCAGCAGGTGCTGCGCGAAATGCAATTGATTGCGCACTTTGGGATCTAGAAGCAAAGCAAACGGCTACACCTGTATGGAAACTTGCAGGTCTACCAGAGCCAAAAGAACTGACAACCGCCTACACACTTTCACTCGAAAGCGCTGATGAAATGCGCGAGAATGCAAAGAAAAATGCGTTTCGTCCGCTCCTTAAACTAAAACTTGGCACGCCAGACGATCTACCGCGCTTACAAGCGGTTCGTGAAGGTGCGCCAGACAGTCAAATCATGGTGGATGCCAATGAAGGTTGGTCGTTGGCTGATCTATCAGCGCTTCAACCGCACCTTGAAGAACTTGGTATTGCTCTGGTTGAGCAACCGCTCCCGGAAGCAGACGATAGTGGTCTTGTGGGCAATACGTTCACCATGCCAATTTGTGCAGATGAATCGAGTCATACCAGTGAAGGTCTCGAAGAACTTCGTACCAAATACGACATCATCAACATCAAGCTAGAT
>CALAIO010000379.1 GCA_937923355.1 uncultured Rhizobiaceae group bacterium
AAACCTAGGCTACTGGGAAGAATCCGAAAAATTCCACAAAGAACTGATAAAAGACAAAACCCTGCCAGAAGACATTCGAAAGATTGCAAAGCAGAATTTGGAGTATTTCAGGGAATTGGCAGGAAAAGATGATGAACAGGCGGCTTGATCAAGCGCTTTAAAAGCTAACCGGAGAAAATACTGAATTTTTGTTGTCACAAAGCAAGTAACTCCATACGCTTAATTCATGAAATCAGTATTTTATCATAAGCCAGACAGCATTTATGACGATATTACTGGGGAACAATATCATTTCCCATCGCAATATCTTGGTCGCGTACAAAAGAGCCTAAATGATTGGATCGTTTATTACGGTCCAATCAGCGGTAAATCAGGACGATACTACTCGGGAATAGCTAAGGTAGTCGAAGTTTCAAAAGACAATAATAAAGCGAAACATTATTACGCACGTTTAGCTGACTACATTGATTTCGATAATTCAGTTTACTACAAAGAAAACGGCGGTTACGAAAGCCGCCTAATTCAAGCAGACGGCAGCACTAATGGTGGCTACGCTATTCAGGCTGTTCGCCAATTAGATGAGGTTGAATTTGCTGCAATTGTAGAAGCGGGACTTTCAAAAGAAGATGAATGGCCAGACCGTTATGATGAACAAGAAAATGACGAAGTATTTGTGAATGATCAAATAGGGTTTGGCGAAGATTCTCAACAAGCATTGAGTGGCGCTCCCTATGTGCGTCCAATTATACAACAACTTACTAAAAGAAAATGGCGAGATAAAAAATTCAGCCAAAATATAAGAATTGCATACGACAGAACCTGTGCTTTTACAGGTTTAAGACTAATAAACGGCAAAGGTCGTCCTGAAGTTGAAGCTGCACACATAAGACCTGTAGAACAAGGCGGCAATGATTGGATAAGAAACGGCATAGCTCTCTCAGGCACAGTTCATTGGATGTTTGATAGGGGATTACTCTCATTAAACGATGACTTTACCATACTTGAATCACGCCAATTGAATTATGATGTATCACATCTAATTCACAATGATCGTAAAGCTAAGGTGCCAAAGGAGACAAGATTGCAACCCCATCCAGAATATTTAAAATGGCATCGCGAAAACATCTTTAAAGACTAATTTTCACCAAGGAAAAGCAGAATGACACATACTAAAATTGAATATATGTATCGTGACGCTTCTAACTATAAATTCCATGGTGAATTTGTCGTAAAAGGAAAACTTAGACGCAGACAAATCGAAAACTTCTTACATGAAAAAGAGTTTTTCGTTCCACATGAGGTTGGTCTTGATCACCTATTAAACCTCCCTCTAAATCAAGACGATCATTATTTACATACGTTTGAAGACTTTCAAGAGACGAACGATGCAAATTGCATATGTTCTGCGAACGAATTCATAGAAAAAATGAGGAAAGCGAGTTCTAAAGGATGGTTTTCATCATTTGAGTTTCATTGGCAAAATGAATTGAAAAAATCTGGTTGGCATAACTTACCCCCTCCACATTCCCCTCCACCTCCCCTATATTAGCCTTATGGCAAAGACCCCTAAAAACACTTCCGGATTTGATGAAGCGCCTCAGCAGCCTTTGAGTGGGGAACCGCTTTCGAGTTCTGTTTCTGATTGGGCAGAGGAGATTGCAAGTGAAGCTTTAAAGGAAGAGACTCCCTCCGTGGCAGAGCAAGCTGAGGCGGCTAGCCGAAGCGCCAGCTCGCGAACGGGCGCAAGCGCGGATGCGCTTTCGAAAAACAAACAAAAGTCGCCCAAACAACCTGCTGCCAAGTCATCCAAGCCTGGCAAGTCAGCGGGCGGTACGATTTTGGGCGGTGCGGCCTCTCCCAAGGAGCGCGCGGCGACTGGTTTGAACCCGATTTCGGGACTAGAAGTTTCACTTGAAAAAGCCGAAGAGCTTTTAGCGCATCAAAAGGCCAACAAGAAGAAAGCCAAATCCAAAAAATCAGATGAAACCATCGCTAAGCCCTTCGGTTATGACGGTGAAGCGCTGGAAGGGGTAACGGCAACTGTCGACGCGCTTTCCAAACTCATAGCCGATGGCAATCCGCTCATCAAAAATGGTGAGGAATGGATCCCGCACAGACCTGTCCGTCCTGTAAAATCAGACGGCGGCATTCCGATAAAAATGGTCACAGAATTTACCCCATCAGGTGACCAGCCTACGGCCATCAAGGATTTGGTTGAAGGGATTAATCAGGAAGATCAGACGCAAGTCTTGCTGGGCGTAACAGGCTCGGGCAAAACCTTCACTATGGGCAAGGTGATCGAGGCGACGCAGCGCCCTGCCCTTATTCTTGCACCGAACAAGACACTTGCAGCCCAACTTTATGGCGAGATGAAGAGCTTCTTCCCCGATAACGCAGTTGAATATTTCGTCTCTTATTATGATTACTATCAGCCGGAAGCTTATGTCCCGCGCTCTGACACTTACATCGAAAAAGAATCGAGCGTAAACGAGCAGATCGACCGCATGAGGCACTCGGCCACCCGCGCGCTGTTGGAGCGGGATGACGTGATCATCGTCGCTTCGGTCTCCTGCATCTACGGTATCGGCTCGGTTGAAACCTATACCGCCATGACGTTTGAAATGAAGATTGGCGACACGCTAGACCAACGTCAATTGCTGGCCGATCTCGTTGCCCAACAATACAAGCGCAACGATCAAGCCTTCACGCGTGGCACGTTTAGAGTACGCGGCGATACGATCGAGATTTTCCCCGCTCACCTGGAAGACTCAGCCTGGCGTATATCGCTTTGGGGTGACGAGATTGAAAAGATCACCGAGTTCGATCCGCTCACAGGCAAGAAAACTGGCGACCTCAAGTCCGTCAAAATTTACGCCAACTCACACTATGTGACCCCTCGCCCAACACTCAATCAGGCGATTAAATCCATCAAGGCCGAACTTAAAATGCGCCTTGATGAACTCAACAACATGGGACGTCTGCTGGAAGCGCAACGGCTTGAGCAGCGCACACGATTTGATCTGGAAATGCTGGAAGCGACGGGCTCTTGCGCGGGCATTGAGAATTACTCGCGCTACCTCACCGGCCGCAAGCCGGGCGAGCCACCGCCGACGCTGTTTGAATATATCCCCGACAATGCCATCGTTTTCACCGATGAAAGTCACGTGACGATCCCGCAAATCGGCGGCATGTACCGTGGTGACTTCAGGCGCAAAGCGACGCTAGCCGAATACGGTTTCCGCCTGCCGTCGTGCATGGATAACCGCCCGCTCAGATTTGAAGAATGGAACCGCATGCGCCCGCAGACGGTTGCCGTTTCTGCCACACCTTCAAATTGGGAAATGGAAGAAGCTGGCGGTGTTTTTGCCGAACAAGTCATCCGCCCGACTGGCCTGATTGACCCGCCCGTGGAAATCCGCCCTGCCCGCGCGCAGGTCGATGATGTGCTGGATGAGATCATGGCCACGGCAAAGGCTGGCTACCGCACGCTGGTGAC
>CALAIO010000380.1 GCA_937923355.1 uncultured Rhizobiaceae group bacterium
TTGACACCTCCGCTTTGGGGCTTTGAAGAGCGTGAAAAACTGATGATTTTTTATGAGCGCGTTTGTGGTGCTCGTTTACACGCAGCTTACTTCCGTCCAGGCGGTGTGCACCAGGATTTACCAGATGGTTTGCTGGATGATATTGATACTTGGTGCGATCCATTTTTGAAGGTTGTTGATGACATCGATCAGCTTCTGACGGATAACCGTATTTTCAAACAGCGTAATGTTGATATCGGAATTGTTAGTCTTGACGACGCATGGGCTTGGGGTTTCTCAGGCGTGATGGTTCGTGGTTCTGGTGCTGCATGGGATCTGCGTAAATCGCAGCCTTATGAATGCTATGACGAAATGGAATTTGATATTCCGATTGGCAAGAACTGTGATAACTATGACCGTTATCTTATTCGCATGGAAGAAATGCGCCAATCTGTTCGCATCATGAAGCAATGTATTGCCAAAATGCGTGAGCCGGAAGGACAGGGTCCTGTATCGTCAACAGATGGCAAGGTTGTGCCACCAAAGCGTGACGAGATGAAACGCTCCATGGAAGCACTTATCCATCACTTTAAGCTTTATACAGAAGGTTACAGAGTGCCAGAAGGTGAAGTCTATTGCGCAGTTGAAGCGCCAAAAGGCGAGTTTGGCGTATTCCTTGTTTCAGATGGTTCCAACAAACCTTATCGCTGTAAATTACGTGCGCCAGGTTATGCGCACCTTCAAGCTATGGATTTTATGTGTCGTGGTCACTTGTTGGCAGACGTCTCCGCCGTTCTAGGGTCTCTTGATATTGTGTTTGGAGAGGTAGACCGGTGAGGAAAATTCTGAGCCCAGTTTTGTTTGCTACCTTTTTGGCTGCCTGTGTGTCCACAGACGTAGGTCCAAATGCGCCAACGGCTGAGTTCAAGGCAAAAGAACAACTCGCAGTTAATAATCAGATGTGCGCATTTGATCCGCACCCAGAAGGCAAGCAATCGCCTTGTGCGCATTTGATTGAAAACCGTCTTTTATTTGGTCGCATATTTGCGCCTGAAACATTAGGCGGGCTTGATGAAGCAGAAAAAATACGTGGTCGCCGCATAACAACAAAATTCATTGTTGAAGCTGCAGCCAAAATCAAGCAGTGCCGTCGTGTGCCGCTTGAAAATACCATTAATATAATTCGTGATGTTAAAATTGCGGGTGGAACTTACTTGTTAAAAGGTACTGCACCTTTATCAGAAGAAAACTCATCCTGTTTTTTAACACCAGTTCAGGAAAGTTAATAAGCAATGTCCGTTCGTCGTTTAGCTGATGATAATGTGCAACCTGCAAAGTTTGCCTTTAATCGCTCTAATACATCAGTGGTAAAAGGGTGGATTAAAAAATACCCAAAAGACCGCAAGGCCTCTGCTGTTATTCCGCTACTTATGATTGCGCAGGAACAAGATGGCTGGGTAACGAAGGCTTCTATTGAGCATATCGCAGAAATGCTTGAAATGCCGTATATCCGTGTACTTGAAGTTGCAACATTCTATACGCAATTCATGCTTCAACCTGTTGGTACAAAGGCGCACATTCAGGTTTGTGGTACAACGCCTTGCATGTTGCGTGGTTCTGAAGAGCTAATGAAAGTTTGTAAATCCAAAATCAATGAAAAGCAGTTTGAAACCAATGCGGATGGCACGCTTTCCTGGGAAGAAGTTGAATGTCAGGGCGCATGTGTGAATGCACCTATGGTGATGATATTCAAGGATACTTACGAAGATCTGACGTCTGAGCGCCTAGAAGAAATTATCGATGCGTTTGAAGCAGGAAAGGGTGATAGCATTGCTGTCGGCCCACAAATTGACCGAATTTATTCTGCACCTGCTGGTGGATTGACATCTCTTAAGGGTGAACCGGTAACTGCAAAGCAAAAACCAAGCAGCAAAAAGGCGGCTGCTCCAAAGAAGGTTGCTAATAAGACAGTTGCCAAGAAAACAGTCACAAAAGCAAAGCCAAAGAACGAAGCTGCTAAAAAAACTGGCCCTGTACGATTGAAAAAACCTGAGGGCAAGGCTGATGATCTCAAGCTAATTTCAGGCGTTGGGCCGAAACTGGAAAAAACACTCAACACATTGGGCTTTTGGCATTTTTCACAAATTGCGAAATGGAAGAAATCCGATGTTGCAATTGTTGACAATGAATTATCATTCAAGGGGCGGATTGAACGCGATGACTGGATTGCACAAGCCAAAACACTGGCAAAACAGTCAAAATCTTAAACAACGGGCTTGGAGGTAACGATTATGACTACAGAAAATAATGACAACACAGCATTTCAAATGGGCAGCATTTTTGCAGGTCTCTTGGCTGCAGGAGCTACATGGTATTTGCTATCACCGCTTTTGAGTAATATCCCTCTCGTAATATTGTCTATTTTTGTTTTTGCGGTAACAGCATGGGGCATCTATGAAGCCTTTGCTGGTGGTTATGGTTCTTCAAACGAAGAAACATTTGGTGAAAAGGCAGTTAATCCAAGCGTATCAAAAATGGGTCTTACAGACCGCGACGCTTGGGGAAGTGCGGAAGAAGAAAAAGTTGCACCTGCAAAACCAACATTTGCTAAAACAACAAAGAAGGCAGCTGCACCAAAAGCGGCTACTAAAAAAGCAACTGCAAAACCTGCTGCTAAAAAGACAGCTGCAAAAACAACGAAGGCAGCGCCGAAGAAAACCACTGCTCCTAAAAAAGCCGCGGCCAAAAAACCGGCAGCAAAGAAAACAGGTCCGGTACGCTTGAAAAAAGCCAAGGGCAAGGCAGATGATTTGAAATTGATTTCAGGCGTTGGGCCAAAGCTTGAGAAGACCTTGAACGGTCTGGGCTTCTGGCATTTCTCACAAATCGCTGAATGGAAAAAAGCAGACGTTGCTATCGTTGATGATGAACTTTCATTCAAAGGCCGTATCGAACGTGACGACTGGATTAAACAAGCCAAAAAACTGGCGAAGCAAAAGGCTTAACTAGAGCCGAGGTATAAGAATGGCATTACAAGATAAAGACAGAATTTTCACGAATATTTACGGCCTTCATGATAAATCATTGAAGGGCGCAATGAAGCGTGGACATTGGTCTGGTACAAAAGGCTTTATCAAAAAAGGCCCCGACTGGATTGTGGATCAGGTAAAAGCGTCAGGCCTTCGCGGGCGTGGCGGTGCTGGTTTCCCGACAGGACTTAAGTGGTCATTCATGCCAAAGCCAGAACGTTCTGATGGGCGCCCGTCTTATCTTGTAATCAATGCGGATGAGTCCGAGCCAGGTACGTGTAAAGACCGTGATATCATGCGCCATGATCCGCATACGCTGATTGAAGGGTGTCTGATTGCCGGTTGCGCGATGAATGCCAACACTTGCTACATTTATGTGCGTGGCGAATACATCCGTGAACGCGAAGCACTACAAGCTGCCATTGATGAATGTTACGATGCAGGTCTTCTTGGCAAAAATAACAAGAATGGCTGGGATTTTGATATCTTCGTTCACCACGGCGCGGGTGCTTATATCTGCGGTGAGGAAACGGCCTTGCTTGAATCACTTGAAGGCAAAAAAGGCCAACCCCGTTTGAAACCTCCGTTTCCTGCAAATGTGGGTCTTTATGGTTGCCCAACAACCGTAAACAACGTGGAGTCAGTGGCAGTTGTGCCTACTATTCTGCGCCGTAGTCCAGAATGGTTTGCGGGCTTTGGTGCAGAGCGCAACGCAGGCACAAAGCTTTTCTGTATTTCAGGTCACGTTGAGCGTCCTTGTACAGTCGAAGAAGAAATGTCCATTCCATTCAAAGAACTTATCGAACGCCACTGTGGCGGCATTTTGGGTGGCTGGGATAATCTTCTGGCGGTCATTCCTGGTGGTTCATCAGTGCGATGTGTACCAGCAGAGCAGATGATTGATACTCCAATGGACTTTGATTCATTGTCCGCGCTGAAATCTGGTCTTGGAACAGCGGCCGTCATCGTCATGAACCGCGAAACAGATATTGTGCGTGCGATTGCGCGTCTTGCTTATTTCTATAAACATGAATCCTGTGGTCAGTGTACGCCATGTCGGGAAGGTACTGGCTGGATGTGGCGTGTGTTGACGCGCATGGCAGAAGGCCGCGCCCAGAAAAAAGAAATAGACATGCTTTTGGAAGTCACAAAGCAGGTCGAAGGACACACAATCTGTGCGCTTGGTGATGCAGCAGCTTGGCCGGTGCAGGGTTTGATTACTCATTTCCGCCACGAAATCGAAGCACGCATTGATGCCTATTCTGCAAATTCAGACGCTGATGGTGCAGTAACAGACAAAGTGCTGGAGGCGGCTGAGTAATTTTTATGAAAAAGGCTCACAAAAATACGTCGCACAGATATGGACTGAGATTAGCAATGCTACCTGCTGCCATTTGCGCGTTTTTACTTGCAGGCTGTGTTTCTACCAAAACACCTAAGCCAAGCAAAGTGCATGTTAAGGCATCAAAAGTGACTGGTAATGATGGTGTGCTTTACAATTTGAGCCGCGTGTTAATTACACCTGATAATATCGTTAGAATCACAGTTGTGGATGCTTCAACAACTAAAACTGAAGTTGGCGCTGTCTCAAGGGCTCGCTATGAAGCCGTCACGGGTGATTTGTTTGTTAAGTCTTGCAAGGAAATCAAACTTTCACCGACAACTGTAGAAGTGCCAGAAAATAGACAAGCACGTTTCCAGATAACGCAAAACATTCCCACTTGGGTTTTCGTTAAGAGGTGCGCATAATGCACCTAGCTCAACTCAACATAGCCAAGCCAAAATACGCCAACGATGATACGCGTTTTGCTGAGTTTATGGATAACCTTGAGCGCATCAACGGGTTGGGCGAAAGCATGCCTGGATTTGTCTGGATACATAAAGATGATACAGGCCATGCCATGGACATGCCAACACCATGGCCAGATGCTGCTGCCAATCTAACCGTTTGGGAAACACCTGAACATCTTGAGCATTTTGTTTGGAATACGGTTCACAAGCAATTTTATAATAAAAAAGCCAACTGGTTTAAGGAAATGTCATCCAACCACTTCGTTATGTGGTGGGTAGAAGAGGGACATCTCCCAACCCTTGAGGAAGCCAAAGAGCGTTTGGATTATCTGGATATGCACGGTAATTCAGATTTTGCTTTTGGCTGGTCACACCTGCCACACGTAAAACTGTGGCAAACACAACGATGCGGATAACTGGAGTATAGAGTATGTCTAAAAAACAAAAATGTATCTGTTCCGCTGATTTACTATCCAGCGTGGACAAGGCGCTAAACGCGCTTGATAAGTCACGCAAGCATGCAAGAAAACAAAAAAAGCATGACAAAAAAGCAATTGCCGCACTATTAGAGCTTGAGGCGAGAATAGAAGATGCTGGCCCTTGCAAATGCAAAGAAAAAAAGAAAACCAAGAAAAAGAGCAAAGCTAATAAAAAACCTGAAGCGCAATCAGATGTCGCTCTAAATGATACTGAAGAATTACAAGTTTCTAATATCTTGGAATTGCCAGATAAAGCTAACGACACGCCTGATGACCTTGAGCTGATTGCAGGCATAGGGCCGAAGCTTGCGCAGACATTAAACGAATTAGGTGTTCACCGTTTTGAGCAAATTGCCAATTGGCAAGACAGCGATGTTGAGCGGGTAGATAACCATTTAAACTTTTCCGGCAGAATTGCTCGGGAAAACTGGATTGA
>CALAIO010000381.1 GCA_937923355.1 uncultured Rhizobiaceae group bacterium
ATCCGGGCATTGGCCCAGAGCATTCATACTTGAGAGATACAGGCCGTGTTGAATATGTGCCAATCATGGATACAGAAGCACTAGAAGCATTCCAGCTTTTATGTAGAACCGAAGGTATTATTCCAGCACTTGAGCCAAGCCATGCTTTGGCAGAAGTTGTTAAACGCGCACCAAAAATGGATAAAGACCAAATCATCGTCATGAACCTTTGCGGGCGCGGTGACAAAGACGTCTTCACCGTTGGCAAGGCGCTTGGCGTGGATATGGAAACAGAATAATTTTCAAAGAAGTAAAACATAATGAAAACAAGAATTGATACACGCTTTGAGCAGCTCAAAGACGAAGGCCGACCGGGTCTTGTCACCTTCATCATGGCTGGCGATCCAAATATGGAAGCAAGCCAGGAAATCTTAAATGGCCTTCCTGCAGCAGGTAGTGATCTGATTGAAATCGGCATGCCATTTTCTGATCCCATGGCAGATGGCCCGTCCATTCAGTTAGCAGGACAACGTGCCTTAAAGGGTGGGCAAACGCTTGCCAAGACTTTGGCGATGGTGGCTGAATTCAGAAAATCTGATAATGATACGCCGATCATTCTCATGGGCTATTACAACCCGATTTATATATATGGAAATGAGAAGTTCCTTGAAGATGCGAATGCGGCTGGCGTTGACGGGCTTATCATTGTGGATTTGCCACCAGAGGCAGATCATGAGCTTTGCATTCCTGCGATGGATAAGAACATTAATTTCATTCGCCTTGCGACACCAACAACAGATGCTGAGCGCCTGCCAAAGGTTCTCGAAAATACTTCTGGCTTCTTATATTATGTATCAATCACAGGTATTACAGGCGCAGCTGCACCTGATCCAGACCGTGTTGCCAAAGCAGTTTCTGCTATCAAACAAAAAACAGACATTCCGGTAGCGGTAGGCTTCGGTGTTAGAACTGCAGAACAGGCCGCAGATATCGGCAAAGGTGCTGACGGCGTAGTTGTGGGTTCGGCACTGGTTTCTGTTATTCTGGATAATCTCGATGAAGCTGGAAATCCAAAAGCAGGTACTGCAAAGGCAGTTCACGCGCTGGTAGAAGAGCTTGCATCTGGCGTTCGTTCGGTTAAACACGGATAAAACATAATTACTCCCCATATGGTTGGAGTTATACAATTTAAGGATTTTGATCAGATGAATTGGATCACGAACCTCGTACCACCGAAGATTGGCAACCTTCTTAATCGCAAGGACATGCCTGAAAACCTTTGGATTAAATGTCCTGAATCTGGTGAGATGGTTTTCCATAAAGATTTGGAAGCCAACATGGGTGTTATCCCGTCTTCTGGCCATCATATGAAAATCACCGCGAAAGAACGTTTGGGATTTCTATTTGATGAAGGTGAGTATGAAACTCTTGAAATGCCAAAAGTGGCACAGGATCCGCTGAAGTTTCGTGATAAATCCAAATATGCTGATAAATTAAAAGATGCGCGTAAAAAAACAGGTCTTGAAGATTCCATTCTTGCCGCAAAAGGCAAGGTCGAAGACCTAGACATGATTGCTGTGGTACATGAGATGCAATTTATCGGTGGTTCGCTGGGTATGGCGGCTGGTGAGATGATCGTCAAATCCATGGAACTGGCAGCTGAAACCAAAACACCTCTTGTCTTGTTTGCAGCGTCAGGTGGTGCACGAATGCAAGAGGGTATTTTATCCTTGATGCAATTGCCGCGCACAACCGTTGGTGTTCAGCGCATGAAAGACGCAGGCGTTCCGTATATTGTGGTTTTAACAAACCCAACAACAGGCGGTGTATCTGCTTCTTACGCAATGCTTGGCGATGTGCATATTGCAGAACCTGGTGCAGTGATTGGCTTTGCAGGTCGCCGCGTAATTGAAGGAACCATTCGCGAGCAATTGCCAGATGATTTCCAGACAGCTGAATATCTCCAGGAGCATGGCATGGTCGATATGATTGTCAGTCGTTTGGATATGAAGTCTACACTTTCACGTGTTATCAGATTACTGCTGAACATGCCTGCTTATGAGCCGCCTGTTTTACAGATAGAAGCGCCAGAAGAAACGCAAGAAGATTCGGAAGCAGAAAATCCTGCAGAAGAAGCCAAGGCATAAGCTTGCTCAAATGAAATCAGACGCGCTCATCAACAAGCTGTCTGAGATACATCCAAAAGGCTTCGACCTTTCACTTGATCGTATCTCGACACTCTTGGAAAAGCTTGGTAATCCGCAAGAAAAACTGCCACCTGTTATTCACGTTGCCGGAACAAACGGTAAGGGCTCAACCTTGGCTTTTACCAGAGCAATTCTTGAAGCGCAGGGCTACAAGGTTCATGTCCACACCTCACCACATTTGGTAAATTGGCACGAGCGATATCGCCTTGCTGGCAAGCTTGTGAGCGACGATGTTCTGGCCAATGCCATTCAGCGTGTGGCAGATGCAAATGACAACGAGCCGATTACTGTTTTTGAACTCCTGTCCGCTGTCATGTTTGTCTTGTTTAGTGAACACGAAGCAGATTTTGCACTGGTTGAAGTCGGTCTTGGTGGCAGGTTTGATGCAACCAATGTAATTCCTGAGCCTCTGGTTTGCGCCATTGCGCCTGTAGCGCTGGACCATCAGGCTTATTTGGGTGATACGATAGAAAAAATTGCCTTTGAAAAAGCAGGCATCATCAAACGAAAAGTGCCGGTTGCAGTTGGCCGCCAGCAGGATGGCGCAAGAGACACGATCGAGGAAGTGGCTCGCAAAAATGGTTCTCCAATTGTGATTGCGGGTCAGGATTTTGACGCTTACCGCGATGCAACGGGTTTTGTTTATCAAGACGAAGAAGGCCTGCTTGATTTACCCATGCCAAAATTGGCGGGCGAACATCAGTTGGATAATGCGGCACTTGCGATGGCTGCCATTCGATTGGCAAAGATTAAAGTCACGCCGCAGGCTTTTGAACAAGGCATGTTAGATGTTACTTGGCCAGGTCGTTTGGAAAAGCTGCCAAGTGGAAAAATTACGAAGGTTTTTGGTGATACGGCTGACATCTGGATTGATGGAGGTCATAATCCGTCAGCTGGGGAAGCGATTGCTGCTGAGTTGATCAGACAAAACGCAGGCAGTAATCGCAAAACGCTTCTAATCTGCGGCATGATCAATACCAAGGAACCATTTGGCTATTTCAAACCGTTTGAGACTTTGGGCGCAGAAGTTTTAACAGTACCTGTTGCCATGAGCGAGGCAGGCATACCGCCAGAAAAACTTGCAGAGATTGCAAACAGTGCTGGTCTCGAAACACATAGCTTTGGCTTGCTTGATGAAGCAATTGCGCAAGCTGCCAAACAACATAAGAATACGCCCGACATGCGGATCTTATTTTGTGGCTCGCTTTATATGGTGGGCGAAGTTTTAGGCATGAATGAAACACCGCCTCAATAAATTGAATTAAAGAAAAAGCCCAACTGTTTCCAGCCAGGCTTAAATCTTCAAAAATTAAATCTGCTTATGCAGCGCCATTGATCCAATCAACCAAAGCACTTTTTGGCTTGCCACCAACTTGCATTGCAGCAGGTTCGCCATCTTTAAACAAAAGCAATGTTGGGATTGAACGAACCCCATATTGCGCAGCCAGATCCGGGTTTTCATCAATATTGATTTTTGTAATTTTTACTTTGCCTTCCATCTCGTCGGAGATTTCTTCTAGGCTTGGGCCAATTGCTTTACATGGGCCACACCATTCTGCCCAGAAATCCACAACAACTGGAATATCAGAACCCAATACGTCTGATTGGAAATTACCTGCGTCTATTTTTTGTGTAGCCATAATGTGCTTCCTTAGATTTAAAAATTGTGTCCTTACGACTCGACACTTTCAGACCTTAACGTAAGAACGCGACACGCCAACGTCAAGATGCCTTATCGATCCTCGATCGCTTGCAGCGCCCTATCCAAAACTTCTTCAGGAATAACCATGAGTTCTGGTGTCTGCGTCCATAATAAAGCAGACATAATCGCCTTGTCTTTATAAATACGCGCAACCAGTTCACGATAAAGTGCAAGCTGCGTGATATATTCTTCTGGCGTTTCATCCAGGGTTTGAGGCACATATCGGTTGGTTTTATAATCCAGTATGGTCACTTGCTCACCAGATACAATCAGACGGTCAATCTGCCCGGTTACCAACATGCTGCCAGATTTTATGTCCAAACGCCCTGCCAGTGAAACCTCGGCTTTTCCATCACCTTCAAAAAACACCTTGAACTGTTCATCTGATAAGACACCAAAGACACTTTGAATAATGTCATCTCGCTGCCCAGAGGATAAGGCAGGGCAGGTTTTTTCAAGATAGTCTTTTGCCAAATGGCAGCGATCTTCGACTTTGATATCTGGCAAAACTTCAAAGAGCTTATGCGTCGCATTGCCTTTTTGGATAGCAATACTGTTGTTCTCTGCCTCGGTATCAAATTTAAGCGTTTCTCCTGAAAGGTTGTCCCGAGCAATCAGGGCATAAGCACCCGAAGGCGTTAATGGTCTTGGCAAGGGCGGATCAGCTTTTGCAGGTGTCAGCAGCCAGTCCGGAATGGCGGTTGTTTGTTTTGGCGTAACTCTATCGTCTTCATCCGCTTTTGTTGTGATGGCAGGTTGCTCTTTCGCAACCCAGCGCAGACCGACAACATCGCCTTGCGCATCAACTATCTCGGTTGAGCTTTCATGCAATGCGGTCTCAACCATCTGATGCCAATAAGTATGATTAGGTTCCCGTACACCTCTAAACCCGCAAACAACCAATCTGTCCGCAGCACGTGTCATACCAACATACAAGAGTCGTCTATATTCAGCTTCTGCTGCCTCACTAATCCGTGCTGTACTTTCCGTCGTAGCGGTTACATGTTGATCCTTGCTGGTGAGCCAAAGAAAACCGTCTTGGTATGGTTCATTCTCAATCGTCAAAATTTCAGGGCGATGAGTTTCGCCCCATGCGGGTCCGCAATGATCGATGAGAAAGACTACTCTTGCTTCCAGCCCTTTAGAGGAGTGAACGGTCAGAATACGAACTTCATCACGCTCAAGCTCAACCTCGCGTTTGATCACTGGTTCAGCGTTGGTCAATTCGGTAATAAAGGTTTCAAGTCCGCCATTTCGGTCATTGGTAAAAGTCAGCGCTTCATCCAAAAAGGAATCCAGAACATCCTCAGCTTCCATACCCAAACGCCCCAGTATTTTCTTTCGACCTTCAAGCTTTCCCAACAAATAAGCATAAAAATCAAACACGCTGGACGAGCGCCCAATCCTGAAAATAATCTCGAGCTGTTTTAAAATGGAAGCTGCTAAATCTGATTGTGGGTGCTCAATATCATCAGCAATTTTAATAATCTGATCGTAGAGGCTCACGTCACCACGCTCATGGGAAAGCGCAAATAAGGTATCGTCATCAATGTTGAAAAAGACGCCCTTCAACACACAAGCCAGTGACAGATTATCTTCAGGCAGTAAGACAACGCGCCCCATGGCGAGCAGGTCTTCAACGGCAATGTGATCGGTCAGCGTAAGGCGGTCAGCACCAGCAATCGCAAGCCCCTTGTCCTTCATGGTACGGGTGAAGGCTGTAATAAACCGGTCCCGCTTTCTGACCAGAACCAATATATCGCCAAAGGTTAAAGGCTTTTCCATGCCAGGCAGTGTCGTGCCAACCCATTCCTTGATGCTGTCAGAAATTTTATCTGCCAGAAGCACCGCAGGATCATCCGCCGGTTTTTTATCAACGGGATCAAGCCAGCTTTCTGTTTGCTCGACTTTTTCTTGTGCAAATAGCAGCCAGACTTGAACCTCACCCGGGTGATTACTTCTAACAGCATCATGTACAGGGCTTTCACCTGATTGGGTAAGGCCCTTGAGATTTTCAGGATATGAAAATACTGCATCAACCGCATGCAAAACATCTTGGGTAGAACGAAAAGAAAGAGCTAACTGCCCTGAGTGAAAATTTTTGTCCGCGGTTAAAACCTGCTTTTCAAGTCGCTTGCGTTGGCGGTCAAATTCACTGGGCTCAGCGCCCTGAAAAGAAAAGATAGACTGTTTTTCATCACCAACCACAAAGACGGTTCGATTGAGATTGTCAGCCGTTTCGCCAGAGTGAAAATCACCTGTGATCGCATTAATAATTTCCCATTGCTTGGGGCTTGTGTCTTGCGCTTCATCGACCAGAAGATGATCAATGCCTCGGTCAAGGCGGTAGCGAATCCAGTCTCTGATATCTGCGCGTGTTAGCAAAATCGCACATTTCTCGATCTGGTCATCAAAATCAATCATCCCACGCTGACGCTTCATATTTTCATAAAGCTCAAGCACTGCCTCGCCTATTTTGAAAAGATGATAAGAGTTTTGTAATAGCTGAAGCGCCTTGATTTTATCCAGTCCGTCCATGATGCGCAAAGCAATGGCGCTAAGCGTATCTTCTGCATCCGGCAGTTCGTTTTTGACAAAAGCAGTCACCATGGATTTTCGAGGTATATTATCTTTAGTTAGGAGTGCCTTTCTCACCTGTTCAAAGGCTTCTGCAGGCTCTTTATTTTCAACCAAAATCTGAAAGGCTTGTGCTAATGCAAGATCAGTTTTTTTATCACTGCTTGCAGCTGTAACTGTGATGGATGGAATATTCTTGAAATCTGAAAGGATACCCAGAACAGTTTTTTTACAGACCGTTTCTGTTGTCTCGCCTTCTGCAACCCCGAGCTTTTCATAGAGTTTTGAAAGCGCTGTTTCGACGCTTGCTCCAATCCAGTTTAGAAAATTCTGTCGCATCGAAATGATTGCA
>CALAIO010000382.1 GCA_937923355.1 uncultured Rhizobiaceae group bacterium
ACCTATATGCGTACGGACGGTGTGCAAATAGCTCCTGAAGCAGTTGCGCCAATTCGTGAGCAGATTGCACAATCTTTCTCAGCCAAACATGTGCCTGATGCGCCGCGTGTGTATAATTCAAAAGCCAAAAACGCGCAGGAAGCGCACGAGGCTATTCGCCCAACAGAAATTTCACGCTCGCCAAAAGAAATGAAGCAATATTTGAACGACGAGATGTTCAAGCTTTATGATTTGATCTGGAAGCGCACCATCGCCTCGCAAATGGCATCTGCAGATATTGAGCGCACGGCCGTTGATATCGTGACAACCAGTGGCAAACCGACAAGACTGCGTGCGAACGGATCGGTTGTTATCTTTGACGGTTTCCTCGCAGCTTATGAAGAAGCCAAGTCAGAAAGTGACGAAGATGACGATAAGCGTCTTCCAGCGCTGAAAGAAGGCGAAGAGATTGCGCGTGAGAAAATCGAAGCCAAGCAACACTTCACAGACCCGCCAGCGCGATATTCAGAAGCATCCCTCATTCGCAAGATGGAAGATCTGGGTATTGGTCGTCCTTCGACTTATGCGTCTGTGCTTTCAACGCTGCAAGACCGCCAATATGTAATTCTTGAAAAACGTCGCTTTACACCAGATTCAAAAGGTCGTGTGGTAACAAGCTTCCTGCAAAGTTTCTTCAACCGCTATGTAGAATATGATTTCACAGCGAACCTTGAAGAACAGCTTGACCAAATCTCCGCAGGTGATCTGCAGTGGAAAGATGTGCTGCGCGATTTCTGGAAACAGTTCAAGGCAAGCGTCGATGAAACAAAGGACTTACGCGTTTCTGAAGTACTCGACACATTGAACGTCGAACTCGCTCCCCTGGCCTTCCCTCCTCGCGAAGATGGGCGTCCTGCTCGTGAATGTCCTACCTGTAAAGAAGGCGAATTGAGCCTGAAGGTCGGCAAGTTTGGTGCTTTTGTTGGGTGTTCAAATTATCCTGATTGTAAATATACAAGGCAGCTTGGCCAAAGTGATGAAGAAGCTGCGGCACAAGCACTTGCTGAAGGGCCAAAGGTTCTTGGCATTGATCCTGATTCAAGCGAAGAAGTATCCCTTCGTACAGGACGCTTCGGCCCTTATATCCAGCGCGGTGAAGGAACACCGAAAGAAGTTAAACGTGCCGGTATTCCAAAAGGCTGGGATCCGCTAGAAGTTGATTTTGAAAAAGCGCTTCAGTTGTTATCCCTGCCACGCGAAGTTGGTGCGCACCCTGAAACTGGCAAGATGATTACATCCGGTATTGGACGTTATGGCCCATTCGTTTTGCATGACGGTTTATATGCCAATATGGAATCAGTTGATGACGCCTTTACTATCGGTATCAACCATGCGGTGACGCTACTTGCAGAAAAAGCTGCCAAAGGTGGACGCAGAGGTGCAGCGGCAGCGCTTAAGGATCTTGGTGACCACCCTGATGGGGAAAGTGGCAAGATCACCGTAAACGATGGTCGCTACGGCCCATATATCAAGTGTGGCAAGGTCAATGCGACTATTCCAAAGGATACGGACCCTCAGAGTGTGACTTTAGAGCAGGCTGTTCAATGGATTGCCGAAAAAGTTGCCAAGACCGGCAAAACGCCAACTGGCAAAAAGAAGGCAGCTCCCAAGAAAAAAGCGGCTGCCAAAAAGAAGCCAGCAGCTAAAAAGACAACTGCCAAAAAGCCTGCGGCCAAGAAAGAGTAGTGATATAATTGGCGAAAAAAATCCCGCCTAAGAAAAAACTATCCAAGGTTGCAAGAAGAACTGCCGCCAAGACGGTTTCGCGTGAGCAAATTCTGAAGTTTGTTGCAGAGAACCCGCAACGAAATTCCAAGCGAGACATCGCCAAGGCCTTCAACATCAAGGGTACGGATAAAATCCACCTTAAGGCAGTTTTGCGCGAGCTGATTGATGAAGGCAAGATTGAACGTCGCGGTAAGCGTCTTTCACAAGCAGGACAATTACCCCCTGTTACCGTTGTTGATGTTTTAACCAGAGATCGAAATGGCGGCTTGCTTGGCAAACCTGTAGATTGGGACGAAGCTAAAAACGGCAAAGCGCCTGTTATCGAAATTTCAACCGGAGCAAGCGGCAAGGAAAAGGTTGCAGGTGTTGGTAATCGTGTTCTGGCTAAAGTCTTTCGACTGGGGGACTCTGATCGTTATAGCGCGAAAGTTATCAAGATATTGCCAAAAGCTGAAATGCAAATGCTCGGCGTTGTGCGCATAGGCGAAAATGGCATAAGGCTTGAATCTGCGGTGCGTCGTCAGGGCGAAATGGAAATTCCAGCTGATCTCTTGGGCGAGGCGCAAGATGGTGATCTTGTTACGGTCGAAACCATTCGCGGGCCAAAATACGGATTGAAACGCGCCAAGGTGACTGGCGTTATTGGCTCATACAAAACGGAAAAGGCAGCCTCCATAATTGCGATTTTTGCCAATGAAATTCCGCATGTTTTTCCTGAAAGTGTGATTCACGAATCTGAAGCGATTAAGCCTGTCTCCCAAGGCAAGCGTGAGGATTGGCGCGATATTCCGCTTATTACGATTGACCCGGCAGATGCCAAAGATCACGATGATGCCATTCAGGCAGAACCTGATCCGGATGTTGCTGGCGGCTTTATTGTACGTGTAGCGATTGCAGATGTTTCAGCCTATATTAAATCTGGCTCGGCCATGGATAGAGAAGCGCTTTTGCGCGGTAACTCAGTCTATTTTCCAGACCGTGTTGTGCCGATGTTGCCAGAACGTATCTCTAATAATCTTTGTTCATTGCGTGAAGGTGAAGACCGCCCTGCTCTTGCGGTTCAAATGTACTTTGATGAAGAAGGTCGAAAGACCAAACATACATTCCATCGTGTGCTGATGCGCAACCATGCCAATCTTGCTTATCCACGCTATCAGGCAGCGATTGATGGCAAGCCCGATGAAAGGACCAAGCCGCTTATGAAAGATGTGCTTGAGCCGCTCTATGAGGCATACAAGTGCATGACGCGCGGTCGCAACAACCGCCAACCGCTTGAACTGGATTTGCCAGAGCGTAAAATCATGCTGAAGCCAGATGGGACGGTAGACCGTGTTTTGGTTCCTGAACGTCTGGATGCTCATAAGCTTGTTGAAGAATGTATGATCCAGGCAAATGTCTGTGCAGCAGAAACGCTTGAACGCAAAAAACAACAGTTGATTTATCGCGTTCATGAACCACCATCGCTTGATAAAATGGAGAAGCTAAAAGAGTTTCTCACTTCGCTTGATATAGCCTTGGCAAAGCCGGGCAATCTTAGAGCTATGCACTTTAATCAGATATTGACTGCTGTTCGTGGCACTGAAAATGAGGAGCTCGTAAGCCAGGTTGTGCTTCGTTCTCAAAGTCAGGCCGTATATGCTGCAGAAAACCAAGGCCACTTTGGGCTGCAACTTGCACGCTATGCGCATTTCACCTCGCCCATCAGGCGTTATGCTGATTTGATTGTACACCGCGCATTGGTTGGCTCTCTGGGACTTGGCGAAGGCGGCATCACACCACACGAAGAACAAACGCTTGATGAGATAGCCGCTGGCATTTGCATTACGGAGCGTCGCGCCATGCAAGCCGAGCGCGAAACGATTGATCGTTTGATTGCAGGTTTTCTGGCAGAACAAATTGGCGCAACTTTCCATGGGCGCATCAATGGCGTTACCAAGGCCGGACTGTTTGTCACGCTGGATGACACTGGCGCGGATGGGTTTATCCCTATATCTATGTTGGGCGATGAATATTTTATCTTTGATGATTCTATTCATGCTGTGATTGGCGAATCTACTGGTCAACAATATCAGATGGGTCAACGCGTAGAGGTTAAACTTGTTGAAGCGGCTCCTGTAGCAGGTGCTCTTCGATTTGAAATGATTAGCGAAGGTGTCGAAGGCCTTGGTCTCCCCCGCTCTCGCAACACAAGCAAACGCAGTGGTCATAGAGGTAAAAAAACGCCTGGCACATTTAGAGGTAAAGGGCGTAGAAAAAGGCATTAATGTAATGAGCACGAATGAATTCGTAAGCGACAAAGAGGTATTAGAGGTACGCGAAAAAGGCCCTGCAATGATGAAGCGACTTCGTGGAAAATGTCCTTCTTGTGGTATCTCAAAGCTTTTTACCGGCGGTCTTAAAGTTCAGGACCAGTGCAATATTTGTCATGAAGAATTTCACCATCATCGTGCCGATGATCTTCCGGCCTATCTGAATATCTTTGTGGTTGGCCACGTCGTCGTTGCGCTGATTATGATTGCGCTTAAATATGACATTGTTGGCATGTGGACGGGTATGTTTATTACAATTGGCATAGCAATTCTTGTTTCTATCGTGATGATGCGCCCACTTAAGGGC
>CALAIO010000383.1 GCA_937923355.1 uncultured Rhizobiaceae group bacterium
TTTGGTCAGGAAGACGAGTTTTTCAATCGATTTGGTGCCATGGCAAGATTTGCGCCAGCACTTCCGTTGATTGGTGGTGGGACAACAAGATTTCAGCCGGTTTATGTTGGCGATGTGGCGGAAGCCTTTGCATTGGCTGTTGAAGGAAAAGTGCCTGCTGGCAAAACTTACGAACTGGGTGGCCCGCAAACGCCTACGTTCCGTGAGTGCCTTGAATTGCTGATGAAAGAAATCGGCCGCAAGAAAATGTTGGTGAGCCTGCCATGGTTTGTCGCTGGCATGATGGGCAAGGCATTGGGCTGGTTGCCAGGTGCGCCGATTACCTCCGATCAGGTTGAAATGCTGAAAACAGATAATGTGGTTTCTGATGAAGCGATCAAGCAGAATCGCACGCTGGAAGGCATTGGCATTACGCCAACACCGATGGCTGCTATTTTGCAAACGTATCTGGTGCAATATCGCCCGCACGGTCAATTTACAAAGATTGCTGACGAGAGCGAATAAATGGATAGTCTTTTAGGATTTCTACCTGAAGGGCTGACACTTGTTTCTGCCGCGCTTTTAATCTTCGCAAGTTTCTTTACCTCAGCGCTCACTGCCGCTGTCGGCGTAGGCGGTGGGCTTTTGATGTTGGGTCTGATGACTTACATCGTTCCGATTGCGGCCTTGATTCCGGTTCACGGGCTGGTTCAATTGGGCTCAAATACTGGACGTTCTTACTTGCAGCGGAACCATATCAACTGGTCAATCGTAAAATTATTTTTAGCTGGCAGTCTCCTCGGAGCCTTCTTGGGTGCTATGATTTTTGTCAGAATGCCTCTTGATATTTTGAAAGGCTTATTGGGAGTATTCATTCTGGTGATTGTATGGGTGCAATTGCCAAAGCTTGAAAAAGCCAATCCGATTGTTGTTGCATTTGGTGGTGCTGGCACGACGTTTCTTTCCTTGTTTGTCGGTGCGACGGGACCCTTGGTGGCCGTATTTTTGAACAAGCTGTTTGAAAGTCATAAGGAAATGGTCGCAACGCATGGCATGACCATGACGGTGCAACATCTTTTAAAGATTGTTGCCTTTGGTTTTGTTGGATTTGCTTTTTTGCAATGGTTGCCTTTGGTTTTTCTAATCGTCGTTTCAGGATTTTTGGGAACAAAGTTTGGCACTTCGCTACTGGGCAAAATTTCTGAAGACAAGCTCAAATTGGGGTTCAAGCTTGTGATTACACTTGTCGCGCTTGATTTGTTGCGCACTGTATTTGTTTAACTCTTGTTAACGTTTGGCTGACATACTTTTCTAGCAGGGCGGCGAAATGGAGATTATTCATGTACGTACGCGCATCTTTCACATCGCTTTATGAGGCATCAGAAAAAGCTGACATAATGCGAGCCAATCGCAGAGCTTATCCTCGTGAAAACACGGCAGACTTGGCAGAGTTGATTGTAGATCTAACAGGCAGAAAGATTATCTGTTTGGTTCACAATATTTCAGACGGTGGTGCAATGGTCGAATCCTCAGCAACACTACTGCCCAAAAGGTTGATCCTGAATTACAAAAAGAAGAACATAAATAAGGCCTGTCGCGTCAAATGGACAAAGGGCAATATGGCTGGTCTGGAGTTTGTAACAGTAGACGAATAACGCCTGCTTCAAAACCAGTCTGGTTCAAATTACTTATCCCCTTCCAAGTATGGAATGCTAACTTGAGAGTTAGTTTCGTTAAGAACATGGCTATCAGGATACTTTATTCGCGTCATTTGTGACGTATCAGGTCAATTGACAGAGGTTTTAATCTGAATAGGCTTTCTCTTAAGGATTTGGAGGAATTCGCTTATGAATATCAACAGCACATTTTCAGTAGATAGCCGCAAGATTGACCCATCAAAGAAATCTGGTTTGAAACCTGATGGAACGCCTGACGATAATAATCGCATAGAAATTGGCCCGACAGATCTGGCTTTTGCGGAGTGGGAAGCTGCCGGGCTCGAAATGCCCAATATGCCTGCTGTGCGTCAATATCGATATGAGCGATTGCTGGCGGAACTTCACAAGCGAGACTATGGCGCTGTATTGATGACGGATCCTCTCAATATTCGTTACGCGACTGACAGCACGAACATGCAATTGTGGAACACCCACAACCCATTTAGAGCCTGTGTGCTTTTTGCAGACGGTCATATGATTTTGTGGGATTATAAGAACTCTCCATTTTTGGCCGATCATAATCCGCTTGTGAAAGAAGTCCGCTCTGGCGCTTCGATGTTTTATTTTGGCAATGGCGATAACATTGAAAAGGATGCGAAAACCTTCATTGGTGAGATTGACGGGTTGATGCGCAAACATGCGGGCGACAACCGTAAAATAGCCGTCGATAAAATCATGATTGCAGGCCTCAAAGCGCTTGAGCGTTGTGGGCTTGAGGTTATGGAAGGTGAAGAGCTCACCGAGAAAGCGCGTGCTATCAAGGGCGCAGAAGAAATAAAGGCAATGCGTTGTGCGGTTCATTCATGCGAGACAGCCGTCAAGGCTATGGAGGATGCTGTTCAACCAGGCATGAGTGAAGATGATGTCTGGGCAGTTCTACATGCTGAAAATATCAAACGTGGTGGTGAATGGATTGAAACGCGTCTGCTTTCTTCGGGGCCAAGAACATTTCCATGGTTTCAGGAATGTGGTCCAAGGATTATTCAGGAAAACGAGATTTTGGCTTTTGATACGGACTTAATCGGCGTGTATGGCCTTTGCGTCGATATCTCACGCACTTGGTTCGTAGGTGATGGTGAGCCAACTGATCTGATGAAAGAATATTACCAGATTGGGCATCAACATATCATGGAAAACATGGCCTTGTTGAAGCCGGGTGTTTCTTTCAAAGAGCTTGTGTTTGGTGGGCATCAGTTACCGGACAAATTTGTGCATGGACAATATAGTTGCCGCATGCACGGTGTTGGGTTGTGTGATGAATGGCCGCTCATTGCGTATCCTAAAAACTACTCGGATGGTGCGTTTGAGTATGAGCTTGAGCCGGGCATGATGTTATGCGTTGAGGCTTTGATCGGGACGAAAGAGGCGGGCTTTTCCATCAAACTTGAAGATCAGGTTTTGGTAACGGAAGACGGGTTTGAAAACCTAACGACCTATCCTTATGATCCACGTTTCATGAGTTAGCTTTTATAAAATCGCGATTTAGCCATACTCTTCATTCAGTATTGGTTCAGGTAGGTTCTGCTATATTTGTATGGTGGGGAAAATTAACTATTCCTTAATTAAAATCTACGAATGATTAATAAATCAATTAAAAAGGTATAAATCATGAAACGTGGCGCAATTTTTTTAGCGGCAACTTTAGCTCTAGCTTCTTGTTCAAGCACAACTGACCCACTTACCGGTCAGGCTCAGCGTAATAATACTGCAATTGGTGCAGGTGTTGGCGCAGCTGTTGGTGCTGTTGCGGGTCTCATTATTGCAAAAGACAAAAGCGGTAGCGACAAACGCAAGGCTGCACTTATCGGTGCTGGTATTGGTGCACTAACAGGTGGTGGCATTGGCGCATATCAGGATCGTCAGGAACAGGAACTTCGTCAGCAGTTGATTAATTCTGGTGTCAGTGTGACGCGTAATGGTAATGATATTGTTTTGAACATGCCATCGAATGTCACGTTTGCTACGGGTCAGGATTCGCTTAATCCGAATTTCTTCCAAGTTCTGGATTCAGTTGCGATCGTTCTTAACAAATATCCAAAAACCTTGCTGGATATTGATGGCCATACCGATAGTGTTGGCGATGCCAATTCCAATCAGGCATTATCAGAGCGCCGAGCAGTAACTGTTGCAAGATATCTAAATTCTCGTCAGGTTGACAGCAGACGTTTGCAGGTAATTGGTTTTGGTGAAACCCGTCCGATTGCAGACAATGCCTCTGATGCAGGACGCGCAGCAAATCGTCGTGTAGAAATTCGAATTTCACCGATTACGCAATAATAAAAATAACTTACTCTCGTCTGAGAGAGTTGAGCCTATAATTATACCGCGTTCATTCATTTGAGCGCGGTATTTTTGTTCAATTTTTGAACAACAGCGAAGCGATGCGCAAGGTTGGACAATGAATTAAAATGGTGAAGGTGAGAGGAGTAGCCTCGAACCGTAACAGTTTTAAACCGCACGTAGAGCGAAGCGATGCGCAAGGTTTAAAACAAACAAATGTGGTGATCCCGATAGGACTCGAACCTATTACCTCAAGATTAGGAATCTTGCGCTCTATCCTGATGAGCTACGGGACCTGATCGTGCGTCAGTAAATATATTTCGATAGTTTTGTGCAAGTTAGAAATTAACGATGATTTCAAACACTTAAAAAATAGTTTTATACCATCCTCATTTCGTGTTTTACATTTGGTAACCATGTTTTGCTGAGGATTTCAGGAGAGTTTTATGCGTGTTGTAATGATTGGGACAGGATATGTTGGTCTTGTTTCGGGTGCCTGCTTTGCTGATTTTGGGCATCATGTAACTTGTGTCGACAAGGACGCTTCAAAGATAAAACGTCTGGAAGAAGGCGTTATGCCCATTTATGAGCCGGGTCTTGATGTGCTTGTAGAAGCAAATGTTAAAGATGGTAGGCTTGATTTTTCAACGCAAGCAGGACCTGCAATCGCGGAAGCGGACATTGTTTTTATCGCAGTTGGAACGCCTGCAAGACGTGGGGATGGTCATGCAGACCTAACCTATGTTTATGCTGCTGCGGAAGAAATTGCAGGCTATCTAAAAGATTATACCGTGATTGTAACCAAGTCGACTGTACCTGTTGGAACAGGCGATGAAGTTGAAAACATCATTCGCAAAACTAACCCTGAAGCAGATTTTGATGTAGCCTCCAATCCTGAATTTTTGCGTGAAGGGGCTGCGATTGATGATTTCAAAAGGCCCGATCGTGTAGTTGTTGGTGCGCAAGCAGAACGTGCTTTCGTTGCGATGCACGAACTTTATCGTCCTTTATATCTCAACGAGACGCCTTTGTTAAAAACAGAGCGTCGTACTGCTGAACTTATTAAATATGCAGCGAATGCTTTTTTGGCGACGAAAATCAGCTTCATCAATGAAATTTCTGATTTGTGCGATGCAGTAGGAGCAAACGTTCAACAAGTTGCAAAAGGGATTGGACTTGATAACCGTATCGGTTCGAAGTTTCTGCATGCAGGTCCAGGCTACGGTGGGTCGTGTTTTCCAAAAGATACGCTTGCATTATCGAAGACCGCACAAGATTACGGTTCTCCTGTCTCCATTGTAGATACGGTGATTGCCGTGAATGAAAAGCGCAAGGAATCGATGATTGGCAGAATTGTCAAAGCTTGCGGTGGCTCGGTTGAAGGCAAGACACTTGCTGTTTTGGGGCTTACCTTTAAGCCTAACACGGACGATATGCGTGATGCGCCCAGCCTGGTTATTATTCCAGGCCTACAGGAATTGGGTGCTAAAATCAGGGCTTATGATCCGGAAGGCATGGAAGAGGCGTCGACCATGTTTGAAAATGTTGAATTCTGTGATGATGCCTATCATGCAATGACGGGTGCAGATATTGCAGTCATTTTAACGGAATGGAACCAATTCAGGGCGATGAACCTAAAGCGGGTTATGGAAACACTTACAACAAATACGCTGATTGATTTGCGAAATATCTACCCGCTTGATGCTGTCAGTGAGCTTGATTATCACTCAATTGGGCGACCATCCTGATTATTTGTGTTTTCCTTAACCGGACTGTAAGGTTTTGTGGCGAAGTTTGAATATTATTTGGTTAAATTTTTTGCTATAGTATTCTTATTGCTTAACAAATATTGGGAATGTAGGGCTGTCCTTTTTGAAGCAAATTCAAAGTTATATTTATGATCGGGGTGTTGTAACCGCTCCCGTGGGTAAAAATTTGTATTCAAAAAAACCTATAGCGCTAATGTTTGCTGCATTGATGCTTTCGTCTTGTGTGAATTCTACAGGTCAGCTTGATAGTGAAGATACTTTGAAATCAAGCTGGGTACGCCCTGATGATCCGCAAGAACAAATCGGCGCAAAGGAACACCCAGCCGTCGTTGCAAAATATGGTGGCACTTATGAAAACGTTCAGGCTGAAAGGCTGGTTGCGCTGATTGTTGGCAGGCTGGTTGCACAGTCTGAAGACCCATCTCGAATTTATAAGATTACCTTGCTCAATTCACCAAAGGTAAATGCGTTTGCCCTGCCCGGCGGTTTTTTATACGTGACGCGTGGACTGATGGCGCTTGCAAATGATTCATCAGAACTTGCAGCTGTCATTGCGCATGAAATGGCGCATGTTTCATCCAATCATGCAATTGTCAGGCAGGAGAGATTGAATTCAGCCGAGATCGGACGTCAGGTTGTTGCGGATGTTTTGGAAGACAGTCCTGCTGGACGCATTGCTATCGCTGCAAATCAAAACCGCTTCGTTAAATTCTCACAAGATCAAGAATTGCAGGCTGATACGATTGGCATTCGCATGGCAGGGCGCGCGGGTTTTGATCCTTTTGCAGCAGCAAGGTTTCTAGAGACGATGGACCGTTACCGTAAGTTTATTGCTGGTGACAGTAACTTTGACAGTTCAGACAGTTTTACTTCAAGCCACCCTTCAACACCAAAAAGAATAGAGCTTGCACGTCGGCACGGTCGTTTCTTTGGTAGTCCGGGTGTCGGTAAGAAAGATCGTGATCGCTACCTGCAAGGAATAGATGGAATTCTCTTTGGTAATACTGCTGATGAAGGTTTTGTCAGAGGGCAACGGTTTTCTCATGCCGGACTTGGCATTACATTTGAAGCGCCGAAGGGCTTTATCATAGATAATCAGGCAAAGGCTGTTCTTGTTTCTGGCCCAGATGATATTGCAACAAGGTTTGATGCAACGGTCGTTTCTAAGCGTACTAATCTTGCTGATTATTTGAAGAGTGGTTGGATTACCGGGCTTGTTCCTCAAACCATTCGTGAAGAGGCAATCAATGATTTTCAGTCAGCAACTGCCATTGCAAGAGGGGATGGCTGGCGTTTCAAAGTGCGTGTTATTCGAAATGATACGCAGGTTTATCGTTTTATAACGGCTGCCCCGCAAACTAATACGAATATTGATGCGGTTTCGCGCAGGATTACAGAAAGTTTTAGAGTTCTTTCAGAGCAAGAAATAGCTGGGCTAAAACCTTTGATTTTGAGAATTGCTACGGTAGGTGCCAATCAGAGTGAGCAAACATTTGCTAATAAAATGAAGGGCTCATCAAATCCTGCTCAATTATTCAGGCTTCTGAATGGTTTAATGCCCGGAGAAACTGTTTCCCCAGGCATGAAAGTTAAAATCGTTACAGATAAATAGGCTGCCTAGATAAGCTGCGTAATTTCCGGATTTTGCTCAATCAAAGTTGTCTCAAGCTTTTTAAGAGCCCTGTTTTCAAGCTGCCTGACGCGTTCTTTTGAAATACCAAGCTCATTGCCAAGCTCTTCAAGCGTTGCGCCTTTTTCACTAAGACGTCTTGTCTTGATGATACGCAATTCGCGCTCATTTAAAACGCCCAAGGCAGATGTCAGCCATTCTGTACGTCTTTCGCCATCGATGACCTCACTAACGTTATCATCGGGTAGAGGCGTTTCGCTTTGAAGGAAGTCTTGTCTTTCTGTACTGCTGTCATCATCTGTTGCAACAGGAGCATTAAGAGAAACGTCCGGGCCTCCTAATCTTGCATCCATGGTTGCAACATCCTTTGGAGATACACCAATGGCTTTTGACAATTCCTGGTAAAGATCATGACTGTTGATATTTTTATCCAGTTTTGTGATCTGTGCGCGAAGTCTGCGGAGATTGAAGAACAATGATTTTTGGCCAGAACTCGTACCGCCACGAACGATCGACCAGTTTCTCAGGATATGATCCTGGATAGAAGCTCTTATCCACCATGTTGCATAAGTTGAAAAACGAACTTCGCGGTGCGGGTCAAAACGGGTAGCAGCTTCAAGCAAGCCAACATGTCCTTCTTGAACCAAATCTGACATGGGTAGACCGTAACGTCTGAATTTAGATGCTACTGCTATAACCAAGCGCATATGCGCGGATGTGAGTTGATGCAGAGCCTCTTGGTCTTGTTTTTCAGCCCAACGGACAGCTAACTCGTGTTCATGTTCGCGTTCCAGATAAGGTGCTTTGGTAGCTGCTTTTACAAGACTTTTACCAATATTCTCTTGATAAACCATTTCGGCCTCTCCCACATAACATTCAATACAATGTTACGGGCTCCCTGTTTTTATTATGCACTATTGTAACGCTGAGCGTGAGTGTTTTGTTTCAAAAAAAGTAATAAAAAATTGAAAGGCCCGCATTGCATAATGCGAGCCTTAATTTAATTATTAAATTCAATAGGTTGAGTGATCAAGTCAGAATTATGCAGCTGCTTCCTGATCTTCATCCTCTGATTTTGCACCGCGTTTTGGACCTTTTGCAAGGTTCTTTTCGATCTCTGCGACTGCTTCTGTAGAAGAAATCTTGTTAACGGCAGAGATTTCTCGTGCCATGCGATCCAGTGCTGCTTCATAAAGCTGACGCTCGGAATATGACTGTTCCGGTTGATTTTCAGAACGGAATAAATCACGCACAACTTCTGCAATGAAGACGATATCACCAGAATTAATCTTCGCTTCGTACTCTTGTGCACGGCGGCTCCACATTGTGCGTTTGATGCGTGCGCGGCCTTGAACAGTTTTCAAAGACTTTGCGATACGTGCATCATCAGAAAGTTTGCGCATGCCAGCTGATTCAACTTTTGTTGTTGGCACACGAAGCGTTAGTTTGTCTTGTGCGAAGTTAATGACGAATAGCTCAAGTGTGAAACCTGCTACTTCCTGTTCTTCGATGTCTGTAATTTGACCAACGCCATGTGCAGGATAAACAATAAATTCACCTGTTTTAAAACCTTGACGTTGCATTGTTTTCTTAGCTGTTGCCATGAAATGGCTCCCTTTAGTTATCGGTTTAACCGATTTATCAATTTGCCTTGGTCAGCATAAATAAGCAGTGCCTTAAATTAAAAGGCAATGAGAATTGTTTTAATCTTGTCTTAGAGATTAAGCCCGTTGCAATTTGCGGCGCTACTTTTTGAAAAGTTGTAGAACCGTATGTTTTTTAGATAAAAAATAATTAGGAAACTCTGCTTTTAACTTTGACCAG
>CALAIO010000384.1 GCA_937923355.1 uncultured Rhizobiaceae group bacterium
CCTGTTTGTAACTTAAAACACGTCAAATCAGGTATTTTTATGATGTTTATTAATCAGCCTAATTGTCATTAAAATCAAAATCGCGCTCAAACCCGCCAATTGTGCGAAGTCCTAGGGAAACGCCAATTGTGCTTCCGGTATTTTCACCCGTCGTGCGATTGTCATTATCGCTATAACTCAGCGAGAAGGAGAAACAATCGTTGTCGTAACCAACACCTATGCTGTGTTTGAAAAGTTCTTCGCTTTCGATGTCATAGGACGCAGAACCAAATACGCGCCAGTTTTCATCCAGTCGAAGGCTACCAGTTCCCGTAACTTCGTGGCGGTCTTGATCAAAACGATAGTTTGGTTGTGCTTCTGTAAATGTGTAGGAGGCTCTGAACGAATAATCAGTTTGAGATACGGTAACATCAACCTCACTTCGATTAAGGTCCAGGTCTTCTTCATCAAGGCGAATGGCAACGCCTGCAGAGATGCCCGCACCGTCATTTACTCTTAAAGAAGCAACAATGTCAGAGCGGTCTGTTTCCAGTCCTGATTCTTGCCCAACATTAGTAAGATCATTGGTTGCTGCAAAGGAATTATCACCACCAAGATGGAAGGATTGACCTGCGACGATGTCCAGATTGCCACCTTCTATGAAGCTTGCCGAATAACGGAAGCCAACATTTGCGCGTGTGCCGCCTTCAACGCGGTCATAACCGGAAAACTTGTCGCGTTCAAAGAGGTTTGAGGTGTCGAAGACCAGACTTTGAGCATCTTCGTTTGCAAATTCACCTATATTGCGCTCATCAGGACGCGCAATTACTTGAGCAATAGGCTCAAAAATATGGCTGGCTGTCTCTGTCTGAGCAATCATTGGGTAGCGGATTTCAAATGCACCCGCTGGCATTACACGGTAGATGGTCTCGTTGTTTAGGAGAACTTGGTTGTTTGTTGCAAAAAGATCATCTGTATCTTGATAAATTGCATCGCCGCGAACACTCAAAGAAGCTGTGCTAACCAAGCCACCCGATGAGATTGTAGATGCTTTCCACTCTAATTCTGCACTTGCGCGTGTTGTTGTTCCAGCCAGCCCAGTGAACCTGTCGTTAGCCGTGTTTAAGTTATTCTCATCGACGAAACTACCATCTGGATTGCGGCGTAGATCAATATTAGAAAATTGTGGTGCATCCCTTGATACACTTGCAATGTTTAAATCAAATGAAATTTGACCGTTTCCAGATTCTTCATCTGATACAGCGTTGTAATCGAGTAACGGCAGGACTGTCGCCTGCTGGTCGGTTGCGGACTGGTTGCCATCAAAATTTGGAAACGAATCAGTATCAGTCAATTCATCCAATCTTCTGGATTGTACAAGAAAATCCTGTGCTCTTAAATCAAAATAGTTTTTCTCGCCAAGGCCAACCAGGAAAATTTCGTTGGTGATGTCGTTGTCATCTTTGCCTTCAAGGTCATAAGTGCGGGCGAAATTTGCATCTGTTTGGAAGAGGGCGTCCCAGCCAACTTGCCAGCGCGAGTTGATATCAAACAGACCTTTTGTAATGACTGCATGCCGATCGTCTTCTATCGAATCCACCGTATTATTGGCAAATACTTCAGGTTCTTGCTGATCTATGCCTGCATAGCGAATGCTGTATTGACCGTTGTCTGTTCTGTGGCGCCATTCTGCTTCGCCGAGAAAGCCCTGATTGCTGTAATATGTGCCATAGACTGTCACGTCATAATTGGGTGCAAGGTTGAAGAAGTACCCCTGTCGGTAGCTGAAGCCAAGTTCATCATTGTCTCTTACACGAGGAAGCAAGAAACCTGACTTGCGTTTGATTGCCGGGTCAGCATGTGAGAAGTGTGACAGTTTCAGAACCGGTTTGCCGAAAAACTCAAATGTAGGTTCTTCATATTCAATCGTCTTCTTGGCGTTGTTGACCACAACTTTTGCAGCGCGAATAGACCAGAAGGGGGGCTTCTGCGGATTTTCTTCACAAGCTTTACAGGCTGTATAAACGCCATTGTTGAAACTGGTAATCTGACCATCACGTCTTTCTGCGCTCTCAGCAGCGATGCGTGTATTGTCTCCGGTTTCAATATTCAAGGCTGAAACAAATCCGTCCCTGAAGTCGTCTGTGATGTCAATTTCTTGGGCAAAAATGCGATTGCCGCTTGGTTCCAGTATTTCTACATTACCAGTAGCGATCAGACGGCCGCTTTGTTGGTTATATTCAACACGGTCAGCCACAAGCGTGGATTCGCCAAATGCGATTTGAACATTGCCTGTTGCAACAACAACACTGCGGTCATTGTCAAATGTCAGTTGATCAGCTTCGAGCAATAGTTGCTCTTCTTCGCCAGGCGCTGTGCTCTCGTCAAAGATTTGGGCTGCCTGAATTTCCTGGGCAGAGGCAAGCGATAGTGAAAGGTTGAGGTTTTCATCAAGACTAGCAGGCGAAAATGCCAAAAGGCTCGCAGCCGCACAGGTTGCAAGCAAAACGCGAGTATTGCGTTTATTTATCAATTCTATCCCGTGCTCAGGACGTACCAATTACCCGTCCTCCTGATGCAACAATACACTCATACCAAACAAGGTCGCCACTAATCCCGGTGCCCATGCTGCCAATGCAGGCGTCACAACACCATTACTACCCAGAGCCGTTATCAGACTCGTTATTGTGTAAAGCACAAACCCGCATAATATGCCACCCAAAATCATCCTTCCTACCTGTCCAAATCGCACAAATCGCAGGCAAACAGTTGCCGCAACGATAACCATGGCGAGTAAAAACAGTGGAAGGGCGGTGAGTGAATGGAACTGAACCATGTATGGACGGCCGTTTGTGCCTGATTTTTCCACACGTTTGGATGTTTCACGCAGTTTCCAAAAGGAAATAGCATCTGGTTTCGCGCTGATGCCCAGAAGCTCATCTTCTGTTAACCTTGTTTGTAAATTCATTGACCCAACGTTGGTGTTTTTACCGGATGAGTCTGTTTTTGCTACTTCATTTAGCAACCAACTGCCGCTTCTGTGGATAGCTTGCTTGGCATCCAGACGCTCAATAATCTTCCAATCACGGTCAAAACGGATAATCGAAACATTGTCCAGAAGTCTGCCACCCTTACGTGCTATTTCGGCATTGATGATAGAGCTGCCACCACCATCGTCTTGTTGTTTTATCCAATATCCACGTGTGGATGTTTGACTATTTTTGTTGGATTTTTTGTAAATTACAGCTGCAGAAAGGTCTTCACTGTACTTGAA
>CALAIO010000385.1 GCA_937923355.1 uncultured Rhizobiaceae group bacterium
GCGAATTGCAGAGATATCAGTGGATCGCTTACGGATGCGAAATCATCCTAGAGGCTTTGTTGAGACAGTGTGCCTGAGTAGCTCAACACTGACATCAAATCTCCGCGTGAGGGCTGAAAGCCCAGCACATACGGGCATTTATTATTCAGCCCTCACAGTTGTGCAAGGCAAGCACAGCGACGCCTATGGCTTGGCAAACAAGCGATGCGCCGTTGAGAAAGCCTTTGTTTCTTGCGAACAAATCAGAAGGATTTGCTTCGCTCTATTCTTGGCGAACAAGTCTAAAGGACTTGCTTCGCTGTGATTATACCACCGTTCGAGTTTCGGGCGAGTGAATGTATAATTACGTCCGTCATCCCGGTCATCATGTGAAAGAGCCTGCGTCGGGCTACTCGGTGTGATCCATTGACGCTATCTTGATATGCTGAGAGACGATAAGTGCATATCGCAAGGCGCGGGAACACCTAGAACAGCGCATAAGGTGCGGTATGGTGGTTAGCCTCCAACAAAGAAACCGTATTGTTCTGCCAAGACATGGCGTGGATCGTCGCCCAAGGCTTTTGCGGCGTCAAATGGCCAATGTGGGTTGCGCATCATTTCGCGTCCGAGCAGCACGATATCTGCCTTGGAATTAGAAATTATCGCATCAGCCTGCTTTGGGTCGGTAATGCCACCAACGGCCATCATCGGCATGCCGGTTGATTTGCGAAGTTCGCCAGCCATGTCTGGTTGTTCTGCTGTGCGGTTGCCAATCGCGCCACGCGCTTCAGGAACAGCGCCACCGCCCGAACAATCAAGAATATCAACACCCAACTCTTTGAGCCAAAGACCCACTTGAGCGGTATCTTCCAGGTTAAGACCGTCTTCAACAAAGTCATGAACCGACATGCGGACAGAAAGGACCTTGTTTTCGGGCCAGACGGCACGCACTTTCTCGACTGTTTCCAGCAAGAATTTTGCTCTACCTCGCAAGTCTCCGCCATAAGAGTCATTACGGGTGTTGACCAAAGGTGTAAGGAATGAATGCAATAAGTAGCCATGGGCGCAATGAACTTCCAAAAGATCATAGCCTGCTTCTAGTGCAAGTTTTGCTGAGTTGACGAACTGGTTCTGGATGTCTTCAATTTCTGCAACAGAAAGCGCACGGGGGGATTTCCAAAGACGTGTACCATCCGGATCAAACGCGTCGCCCGTTGGCGCAACCGTTTCCCAGCCCTGCGGATCATCACCATTCAAATGACTGCCACCTTCAAGTGCGGTTGCGGCACTGCCTTTGCGGCCTGAATGAGAAATTTGAATGCCTGTCACTGTGCCGTATGATTTTTGAAACTCAACAATTGGCTTGAGCGCTTCAACATGCTTTTGATCCCAAAGACCAGCACATCCTTGCGATATACGACCTGTGCGCGATACGGCAGTGCATTCTGTCATGATAAACCCAAGGCCACCAACTGCACGAGAACCCAGATGAACCAAATGCCAATTAGAAGCCACGCCATCATCAGAACTATATTGGCACATGGGTGACATGCCTATTCTATTCTTGAACGTAACATCCTTGATCTGCAAAGGCGTGAAGAGTGATGAAGACATGATTTTTCCTGAACTAGAGTCTTTTTGATTTATCTGCGGTCTGAAAACGTTGAGTTATACCGAGCGGGTTATACCACCATCTACACGGATATTTTGCCCAGTGATATATGCGCCACCTTCTGAAGCAAGGAAAGCAACCACACTGGCAATTTCGCCTAATGAATTGCCGTAGCGTCCCATGGGAATCATTGAACGGAATTCTTCTTTCTCAGGCAGGCTGTCGATAAAGCCTGGCAGCACGTTGTTCATGCGGATATTTTCAGCTGCGTAATTGTCTGCAAAAAGTTTGGTGAATGCGGCTAATCCTGCGCGCATCACACCAGATGTCGGAAAGACCGGATTTGGTTCAAAGGCTGCAAACGTTGATATGTTGATAATGGCGCCGCCACCTTGCTTTTGCATGATGGGTGTGACGAGTCTTGAAGGGCGTACAGCGTTTAGGAAATAGACTTCCATGCCTTCGTGCCAATCTTCATCTGTAAGGTCTAATACAGGTGCACGCGGGCCATGTCCTGCAGAGTTGACCAAGACGTCTACACGGTCCCATTTCGACATGGCCGCATCAACAAGCTTTTGAAGATCATCATTTGATTTGTTGGTGCCTGTTACGCCAACGCCGCCCAGTTCTTCTGCAAGCGCTTCGCCTTTTCCGGAAGAAGATAAAATACCAACCTTAAAGCCATCTGCTGCCAATGCGCGTGCGCTGTCAGCGCCCATGCCAGAGCCGCCCGCTGTTATCAGTGCTACTTTTGTCATTCTTACCTCCCTGATAGTTGCCAGTATATCCAGCAAATACAAATGCTTCCAACTGTTTGATTGTTATCTGAACTTTGGTAATTTGTCTTGATAAATTGAAAAGATACAACCTTCTTTCATGGCTTGTTTTATTATATTAACTCTAGCCAATCGTATTTATTAAACAATGCAGCTCAAAAGACTACGAGCAAACATGCTTTACCATCCGCATAAAACCTTGCATTGCCTATATTCATAGGGCTAAAAGCCTGTTATATGTTCGCGCAAATTGCACGATTAACGAAATAAGACAGCCTGTCTGAAACCAAAGAGGTCTAATGGCTAAAGAAGAAGTTCTTGAATTTCCTGGTGTTGTGTCGGAATTGCTACCGAATGCAACGTTTAGAGTGAAACTTGAAAATGATCATGAGATCATTGCTCATACTGCGGGTCGGATGCGTAAAAATCGTATTCGCGTTTTGGCAGGCGACAAGGTGCTGGTTGAAATGACACCTTACGATCTGACCAAGGGACGCATCACCTACCGCTTCAAGTAGGTTGATTTGATAAAATGGCAGCAATTTCCAAATTAGTATTGGCTTCGGGTTCGCCCCGCAGACTTCAATTGCTGCAACAAATCGGTATTGAACCTGATCATTTATCGCCTGTTGATGCGGATGAAACGCCTAATAGGGGCGAAGTACCTCGTTCGCTGGCAAAGCGTTTGTCGCGTTTGAAGGCTGAAATGGCGATTGAAAACGTCAGGCGTTCGGAAGAGTTGCAGGGCAGTTACATTCTGACGGCTGATACCGTGGTTGGACTTGGCAGAAGAATTTTGCCCAAAGCCGAAATGTTGGATGAGGCTGCTTCAAGTCTTCGTTTGCTTTCAGGCCGTAATCACCGTGTTTACACCAGCCTTACGCTGGTTACACCAAAAGGCACGATGCGCCATAAATTGGTCGAATCGCGTGTGCGCTTCAAGCGTTTATCGCGCGATGAGATGGAGGCTTATCTGGCCTCTGGTGAATGGCGCGGCAAGGCGGGTGGCTATGCCATACAAGGGATTGCCGGAAGTTTTGTTGTTAAGCTTATCGGATCATACTCAAATGTCGTTGGTCTGCCACTTTATGAAACGGCAGCGCTTTTGACAGGTGAGGGGTATCCTGTGCACTTTAGCTGGATAAACAAGGTTTAAACGCAGACATGAGTGCGAAGATTGAACCTCTGCGAAAGCCGGTTAAATGTCCAAATTGCAAGGCGCTTTCATCACGTGAAACCTATCCGTTTTGCTCCAAGCGTTGCTCGGAAAAAGACCTGCACGGGTGGTTCTCAGAGCGCTATTCAATCCCTGCAGAAGAAATAAATGAGTTCGAACAGGAATAGTTGTAATTTTGCGGATAAACCTACTGGACAGGCGGCATGCTTAGTCCTATAAACCGCTAGCCCAAGGTAGCAAATCAGGTTTGATTTGAAGTAACCTAAACCCGATGCCCGGGTAGCTCAGGGGTAGAGCAGCGGATTGAAAATCCGCGTGTCGGTGGTTCGATTCCGCCCCCGGGCACCATTTATCTTTTACTGATTAAATTCTCAAATACAGTGGTTAGTTCTTCTTCTTGTCTCACGCCCCGTAGAGTGTTTAATAATTTTCCTCTTTTGTCGAAAAGTAGAAGTGTTACGTGC
>CALAIO010000386.1 GCA_937923355.1 uncultured Rhizobiaceae group bacterium
GGCTGTCCTGCCCACGACCAACGTGATTTGGATTTTGCCCGCAAATATAATCTGGAAGTGACCTCTGTTGTCGCAACAACTGATAAAACAGATAGCCCCGTTGAAGTTGAAAAAACTGCCTATGTCGATGATGGCATTCTGGTGAACTCAGGCCCAATGTCTGGTCAACGCAAGGAAGATGCGATTAATACAGCCATTGATGTTTTGGCTGAGCGTGGTCTTGCTGAAGAAGAGATTAATTACCGTCTTCGCGATTGGGGCCTGTCGCGTCAGCGTTATTGGGGTTGCCCAATTCCGGTTGTGCATTGCGATGACTGTGGGGTTGTTCCTGAGAAAAAAGAAAATCTTCCAGTTGAGCTACCAGAAGATGTTACTTTCGACGTTCCAGGTAATCCGCTTGATCGCCACCCAACCTGGCGAAATACAGATTGCCCATCCTGTGGCAAGCCTGCCAAACGTGAAACGGACACGATGGATACATTTGTCGATTCATCCTGGTATTTTGCAAGATTCATAACCCCACAAGGTGAAACACCGACAGACAGTGCAAAGGCAAATCATTGGCTGCCTGTTGACCAATACATAGGTGGTATTGAACACGCCATTCTGCATTTGCTTTATTCAAGGTTTTTCGCGCGCGCCATGTCGATTGCTGGGCACATGGATGTTAAAGAGCCTTTCAAGGGTCTCTTCACCCAAGGCATGGTCGTTCATGAAACATACGGCAATAAGGAACTAGGTTGGCTACAACCATCAGAACTTAGTATCGTAGAGGAAGACGGCAAGCGCAAAGCTTACAAACTTTCTGATAATTCTGAAGTGCCAATCGGTGGCATTGAGAAAATGTCAAAGTCTAAAAAGAATGTTGTCGATCCTGACGATATCATCGCAACCTATGGCGCAGATACGGCTCGTTGGTTCATGTTGTCTGATTCTCCACCAGAACGTGATGTCGAGTGGACGGATGCAGGCGCGGAAGGTGCACATCGATTTGTACAGCGCATCTGGCGTTTGGTTTCAACCTGGTCTGAAAATGTTAAATCAGCCGAAACACCAAACGATTTAAAAGATGAAAAAGCCAATGCAATACGCAAGGCCTCACACAAAACACTGAAAGCAATCGGCGAAGACATTGAGCGTCTTGGCTTTAACCGAGCAATCGCGCGTCTATACGAATATGTAAATACACTTTCAGGTGCAGGCGATGTCAAGAAAAGTAATCCTGATCTTGATAGCGCGATGAGAGAAGGCCTATCTTTCCTAATTCAATGCTTTGCCCCTGTCATGCCGCACTTGGGTGAAACATGTTGGGAAGAGTTAGGCTTTGAGGGTCTGGTTTCCGAACAATCGTGGCCTGAACATGATGATGCGCTTGCCAAAGATGATACAATTATTTTACCAGTTCAGATCAATGGTAAAAAACGTGCTGATCTTGAAATTAACCCCGATGCGTCACCAAAAGAAATAGAGGATGCAACTTTGGCGCTGGATGTGGTAATAAAACAATTAGATGGCAAAGCGCCTAAGAAAATAATCGTTGTACCAAAGAGAATTGTGAATGTTGTTGTTTAATCAAATCACTCAAATAAGCCGTAAGACACTTGCCATCATGGTGTTTTTGTTTCTAAGCGCTTGCCAATTTCAACCTTTGTATGGCGATAGAGCTGCCGGACAAGGTGGCGGGTTGGAGCAGGTTGGAGTTGCTTCGGTTGATAACCGTGTTGCACAACAGGTTAGAAATCATCTTTTGTTCTTGTTCAACGGTGGTTTTGCTGCTTCAGAAAAAACCCATGAAGCAAGGCTATCCGTGAACTTCAGCAACAAACTTTCTGCAGCACTGCCAAGTGTTGAAGATTCAACTGCTGGTACTGTAACTGTTCGAGCAAGATATGACTTGGTTGATCTTAGAACCAACGAAACAGTTGCAAGTGGTTCTCGTGATGCAACAGCTTCTTATGACAGAACAGGTCAGGTACTTGCCAACAATCGTGCAACGCGTGATGCAGAAAACCGCGCGGCAAAAGAAGCAGCAGAAGCGCTACGTCTGGCAATTGCTTCTGACATGAGCCGACTTTAATTCTGCATGGCTTCCCTTAAGCCAAGAGATATCGAACCCTTTTTAAAGAAGCCGGATTTTTCGAGATCTGTCATCCTGCTTTATGGTCCAGACGCAGGCTTGGTCAGTGAGCGTGCAGATGTTTTGGCACAAAAATCTGGCGTTGATTTATCTGACCCCTTTTGCCTTATTCGTATGGACGCAGATGATGCCGCAAGTGATACGGCTCGCATTGCCGATGAAGCGCATACAATTGGCATGTTCGGCGGTAAGCGCCTGATTAGAATTTCAGGGAATACAAGACGTGATTTGGCAAAGGCTGTAAAGCCTGTGCTCGATACGCCCCCTGAAGATGCCATCATTCTCATTGAAGCAGGTGACTTGAAAAAAAACGCTGGTCTTCGAAAACAACTCGAAGCAAGTCCTGCAAGCCTGGCCATACCCTGCTATCAGGACACGGATGCAGCGATTGAACAATTGATAGATGAGGAAATCATTGCAAAAGGCCTGTCGATAGACCGTGAAACTCGTCTACTTCTCAAATCCATGCTGGGTGACAACCGGATGGTTTCACGCGGAGAGCTTTCCAAACTTGCAATCTATTGTGAAGGCAAAACCTCAGTGACTGCCGATGAAATCCATGAAATCGTAGGCGATGCCTCAAAGCTTGTGATGGATGATGTCATCGACTCAACAGCAACGGGCGATTCAGCAAAATTACAAGTTGTGCTACCGAAGGCAGTTGAGGCAGGTAATGCTCCTGATATTATTTTACTTGGTGTTTTAAAACATTATCAAATGCTGCAAAGTGCCAGAAGCAAAGTTGAGCTACAAAGACAAATCGCTTCCAATGTAATTTCAGGCATGAGACCACCCATTCACTTTGCAAGAAAAGCTGCTGTAACCACGGCTGTAAACATTTGGACACTGGAAAGGCTAACTCGAGCGCTAAGCCGATTGGACAAAGCCATGCTGGAATGTCGTCAAAAGGCTGGCATTTCCCAGGCTTTGTGTAGCACAACGCTTTTGGCATTAAGTCTTGAAGCAGCAGCCCTTAAAAAGCGCTGATTAAAAATTTGCTTAAGAACCAAGCAGCCCGTTTTGCAATCTTTTGCAAACTTCATCCAGCTGATCAAGGTTTGAATATTTAATCCTCAACTCGCCTTTTTCCTTTTCACCATGGCGAAGATCAATCTTCAAGCCAAGACTATCTTCTAGCCTTTGTTCTAGTGCACGGATGTCTGCTGTTTTTTCTGCAGGAGCCGATTTTGCTTGGTTTCCAGAAGTCGATTTCGTTTCCAGTTCGCCCTGGGCAAGTACTTCCGCCTGACGAACAGACAAACCTTCTTCAACAATACGTTTCGCAAGCGACTGTGGATTATCTGCTGTAACCAAAGTACGTGCGTGACCTGCAGAAAGACTGCCATCACTGACCAGCGATTGAACCTCTTTTGGTAGCTTCAAAAGTCTCAATGTATTGGCAACATGAGAACGACTTTTGCCAATCACCTGCGCCAGTTCATTTTGACTGTAATCATATTCATCAATCAATTGCTGATAACCAAGCGCCTCTTCTACCGAGTTCAAATCTGCGCGCTGAACATTTTCTATGATGGCAAGTTCAAGTGCTTGCTTGTCTGCCACATCACGAATAACAATCGGTACTTCGTGAAGGCCTGCCTTTTGCGCAGAACGCCAGCGCCGTTCACCAGCGATAATTTCAAATTGCGCACCACCAAGGTCTTCACCTTTAGCAGGCCTGACCAGAATGGGCTGAACGATGCCGTGCTCACGAATTGAATTTGACAAATCCAGAAGATCAGCATCTGCAAAAAACTTGCGCGGGTTGTTTGGATTAGCACGAATATGCTCTATCGGAACAATACGCTCACCCTGCTTGATGATCGTGTCAGTCTTCTGAACGCTTTCAGCATCAGCAGGTTTTACTTTTGGCGATGTAACAGGCTGATCCAAATCACCCATAAGAGCCGCTAATCCGCGCCCAAGACGCTTTTTTGAATTATCATCTGACATCTGAAAGTCCTTATAATATCCAGTTTGTTACGGAAGTGAATCCAGTTTCAAGCTGCTATGAGTTGTTTTTCGCGTTTAATAACCTCGGAAGCCAATTGCAGATAAGCCTGACTGCCTGCGCAATCGAGATCATACAATAACACTGGCTTACCATGCGATGGTGCTTCTGAAACGCGTACGTTTCTTGGAATGATTGTTTTATAGACCTTGTCTCCCAGAAACTCACGAACATCTTCAACGACCTGCATGGCAAGATTATTGCGCTTGTCAAACATAGTCATGACGATGCCATGGATGATAATTTCCGGATTAATAGTTTCTTTTACCTGATCAACCGTTTGAAGAAGCTGGCTGAGACCTTCAAGCGCAAAAAACTCGCACTGCAAAGGCACAAGCACTGAATCAGCTGCCGCCATTGCGTTTAATGTCAGCAAGTTAAGCGATGGCGGACAATCAATCAGAATATAATCAATCGCCAAGTCTTTAGGATTATATTCCTCAATTGCTTTCTTTAACTTAAAAGCCCGGTCACCCTCACCTGAGATTTCCATCTCAACACCCAGAAGATCAAGCGTAGAAGGTGAAACATAAAGCCCGGGAACGGCAGTCGGTGTTATCGTTTGCTCAAGCGTGGCGCTACCGGTCAACAAATCGTAGGTCGATACATCACGGTCATCACGGTCTATGCCAAGCCCTGTGCTTGCATTTCCTTGCGGATCAAGATCAATAACGAGCGCAATTTGCCCAATGGCAGCTAAGGCAGTTGCAAGATTAATGGCCGTCGTTGTCTTGCCAACACCACCTTTTTGATTTGCCACTGTAATAACTCTAGGCATGATAGTCTCTATTCCGCATCAACATTTATTCGTTTTAGATTGGATATTTCCAGGATAACAGAATCTGTAGAAATAACACTCTCATGATTTATCAGATCAAACGACCAGAGACCATCACAATCTGCCAATTCAGCTTCAAATTCACGCCCTTTGTGGAAGAGCGCAGTGGCTCCATTTAATAACCAGGGCGAAGCCAATTCCAACAATAAAGGCAAAGCCGCCAAAGCTCTTGCTGTAACAATCTCTGGCTGTGCGATGCTTGAACTTATATTTTCAATACGATCACAATGCACTTTAGCCGGAGCTTGCATTTGGCGGTTAACCTGACGCAAAAAAGAGCATTTCTTTTGAATGCTTTCAATCAAGTCAACGGATGATTCTTCAAAATCAGCCATAGCAGCAGCGATGACCAAACCTGGGAAACCTCCACCACTACCGATATCAACCCAGTGTCGAGCATCAGGTTTTAGCTTGATACACTGAAGACTATCAGCAATATGACGGCCCCACATATCGTTTAGCGTTGATGGGGCAACCAAATTAGTTTTCTTTTGCCACTCCTCGACCCTTGCCACCAATATCTTCAAACGCTCAAATGTTTCACGTGAAACAGGGTGAATGCGAGAAAGCTCTGAAAGTATGACTTCTCCCCTCATGATGCTTTCTGCTTTGAAGAAGACTTAGTGATATGTGCTAAAAGCAAAGTCAGCGCTGCTGGCGTCATGCCATCTATACGAGATGCCTGCCCAATGTTCGCAGGACGGACTTTATCAAGCTTTTGTTGAAGCTCAATAGAAAGGCCTGAGAGCTTGGAATAATTGAAATCTTTAGGAATATGACGGTTCTCATCTTTACGAACAACAGAGGCATCCGCTTCCTGACGAGCGAGATAAACCGCATATCCAGCTTCAATTTCCAACGGCTCAATTGTATTTTCCGGAATTTCATTCAACTCAGGCCATACTTCAGTAAGCCTTTTGAAGTCAATGTCATTAAACGAAAGCAAATCAAATGCAGATCTACGAACGCCGTCTTCCTTTACTTTCAAACCAACCTTTGCAGCTTCATTGGGCGTCAAGGTCAATGATTTCAACAATTCACGACCTTTGTCATGTGATTCCTGTTGTTGCGAGTAGTGGGTCTCTCTTTCACGCGATACAATGCCCAGATCAATACCCAAAGGCGTTAAACGCTGATCAGCGTTATCCGAGCGTAAAGACAGTCTGTATTCAGCGCGTGATGTAAACATCCGATAAGGCTCACTAACACCGCGTGTGACCAAATCATCAATCATAACAGCAATGTAACTTTGTGTTCGGCTGAATGTAACCTCATCCTGATTTCCAGCCAGCCTGGCAGCGTTAAGACCTGCTACAAGCCCTTGGGCGCCTGCTTCTTCATATCCCGTTGTACCGTTAATCTGGCCCGCCAGGAAAAAACCTTCAATTCTTCTCGTTTCCAGTGTTGGCTTAAGTTCACGGGGATCAACATGGTCATATTCAATTGCATAACCTGGTTGGAGGATTTTAGCTTTTTCCAATCCGGGAATAGTTTTCAGAAAAGCTTCCTGAACCCACTCAGGCATGGAAGTTGAAATACCATTCGGATAAACGTTGATATCATCCAGACCTTCTGGTTCAAGAAATATCTGATGACCATCACGCTCACCAAACTTAACTATCTTGTCTTCTATTGAAGGACAGTATCTTGGCCCTACACCATCAATCTGCCCCGAATACATGGCCGAACGTTTTACATTATCCTGGATAATCTTGTGGGTTGCAGGCGTTGTTCGTGTAATACCGCACTCAACCTGCGGATTGGTAATGTCTTTTGTCATGCTAGAGAAAGGCACAGGATGCTCGTCAGCGCCTTGTTTCTCCAAGCCAGACCAATCAATGGTTCGCGTATCTAAACGCGCTGGAGTGCCTGTTTTGAGCCTTGCCAGGATAAATCCAGCCTTTTCAAGTGTTCCTGATAGCCCAACACTGGGGTCTTCTCCCATTCGCCCTGCTGGGATCATCTTTTCGCCGATATGAATAAGACCACGCAGAAAAGTACCAGTTGTTAAAACGACTGCTCTACACTTTACAATACTGCCATCGCCCAGAATAACGCCTTGTACCACTTTATCTTTCAAAGAAAGGTCTTCAACGGATGCTTCAATAACATCAAGACCTTGAATATTGAAAATCTCTTCCTGCATGGCTTCGCGATAAAGTTTTCGGTCAGCTTGCGTTCTAGGGCCTCGTACAGCAGGCCCTTTACGGCGGTTCAACAGTCTAAACTGAATGCCACCTTTGTCTGCGACACGCCCCATGAGGCCATCCAGAGCATCAATCTCACGCACCAAATGGCCTTTACCGAGGCCACCAATTGCCGGATTACAAGACATGACACCAATGGTATCGCGTTTATGGGTAATCAATGCAGTCTTAGCACCAGCACGCGCAGAGGCACTTGCAGCTTCCGTACCCGCATGCCCGCCACCAACAACAATTACATCATAGTCTGAATAAGTCATCATTCGAGTCCAATAACGATTCATTTAAAGAAGGTCAAAGAGAAAGCGACAATCTCAATCAATTAAAAATGTTTCACGTGAAACAGGGTAAATATTCTTTACCAAATTGTTTCACGTGAATCATTTACCCACACAAAACTCTAAAAAAATAACATCAAGCAAATCTTCAACATCAATTTTACCAGTTATTCGCCCAATACAATCGCTAGCATGTCGAAGAGTCTCGGCTTTGAGTTCAATATCAGATACATGATTATCAAGCACAAAAGAGAGATGCTCTACACAATCGATAAGCGCTTCACGATATCTTAAACGGCTGATCAATACACCTTCTCGATTACCAACTTTATTTCTAATTTGGTTTTTTACTTCTGAAAGTAACTTCTTCAGGCCGTTTTCATGTGTAACAGAAATTGAAATACTGTCAGTCACTAAAAGACTGTCATCCTTCGATATAACTTGAAGGGCATTATCGAAATCAGTATTTGGTTCTACTTCATCATCAATATCGGTCAACCAAATAACAAGATCAGCTTCTTGCCCTTTTAACTGAGCTCTCTTAATGCCTTCAGCTTCAACAATATTATCAGACTCTCGTAAACCAGCGGTGTCAGATATAGTGACAGCATAGCCGTCGATATCTAAATGAACATCAAGCACATCACGAGTTGTACCTGCCTCATCAGTAACAATAGCTACGTCTCTCTTGGCAAGAGCGTTTAAAAGACTGGACTTTCCTGCATTAGGCTTTCCCATAAGCGCAATCTTGAAACCATCGCGTATAATTTCACCAGCTCTATTATCATTAAGATGATTCTGAATCTCTTCTTTCAATAAGAGTACCTGAGCAAACCCTTCTTTCGATATTTCTTCAGGAATGTCTTCTTCTTCACTAAAATCGAGTTCAGCCTCAATTAAAGCTCGCATATGAATTAATCGCTTGCGCCAACCCTCATATGTTTCACGTGAATCACCCCTGGATTGAGACAGTGCTTGTTTACGTTGCGCTTCAGTTTCACTGGATACAAGATCAGCAATACCTTCGACTTCAGTTAAATCGAGTTTGCCATTTTCAAAAGCACGTTTGGAAAATTCTCCAGCTTCAGCAAGTCTGACATTCTCAAACTGACATATAGCATTTATAACAGCTTCGACGACAGCACGCCCGCCATGAAGGTGTAATTCAAGACAATCATCACCCGTAAAGCTCTGCGGGGCCTTAAAGGCAATTACAATACCTTTATCAAGCTCTTCATGCGAAACTGGGTTTTTAATAGATTTGAGAGAAGAAACTCGGGGCTCCAGGATAGCTCCCAGCATTTGTTCCGAGATAAAATCACAAGCAGAACCAGACAGCCTAACTACAGCCACACCACTAGGCAGGCTACCACTGGAAAGCGCAACTATTGTTTGATCATTCATAGCGGTACTTTCCACTTAAATGAAAACAGAATATTTCGAAACCGAATCGTTTATGATAATCGTAAGCTATTGATATAATTCAATAATTACGTATTCATGTTATCAAAGAACTCATCATTATTCTTTGTCTGCTTCAATTTATCAATCAGGAATTCAATTGCATCCGTCGTACCCATGGAAGACAGGATCCTGCGTAATACAAATACTTTCTGTAAATCTTCTTTGCTAACAAGCAAGTCTTCCTTGCGCGTACCAGATTTTAGAATATCCATCGATGGATAGACACGCTTATCAGAAACCTTGCGATCAAGAACAATCTCGGAGTTACCTGTACCCTTGAACTCTTCAAAGATGACTTCATCCATTCGACTGCCCGTATCAATCAATGCAGTTGCAATAATCGTCAATGAACCGCCTTCTTCGATATTACGCGCTGCACCAAAGAAACGTTTTGGTCTTTGAAGCGCATTTGCATCCACACCGCCAGTGAGAACCTTACCAGATGATGGCACAACCGTATTATAAGCACGGCCAAGACGTGTAATTGAATCCAAAAGAATAACCACATCACGTCCATGCTCAACAAGACGCTTGGCTTTTTCGATGACCATCTCTGCAACTTGTACATGACGAACAGCCGGTTCATCGAAGGTTGAAGATACCACTTCGCCCTTAACAGAACGCTGCATGTCCGTAACTTCTTCAGGTCGCTCATCAATCAAAAGTACAATCAAATAACTTTCAGGATGGTTAGCTGTAATGGAATGCGCAATATTTTGTAGTAGAACCGTTTTACCCGTTCTTGGCGGCGCAACGATCAAGCCACGTTGTCCCTTACCCAATGGGGCAACCAAATCAATCACACGTCCTGAAAGATCCTTATTCGTTGGATCGTCAATTTCCATATTGAATTTTTGATCAGGATAAAGCGGTGTGAGATTATCAAAGTGAATTTTATGACGAATCTTATCCGGATCTTCAAAGTTAATCGTATCAACTTTTAAAAGAGCGAAATAACGCTCACCATCTTTAGGGCTTCTAATCGGACCCTGAACCGTATCACCGGTTTTTAATGAGAAACGGCGAATTTGAGAGGGTGAAATATAAATATCATCCGGACCAGGAAGATAATTCGCACTTGCAGAGCGCAAGAAACCAAAACCATCCTGAAGAATTTCAACTACGCCCTCACCGATGATTTCAACATCTTGTTCAGCAAGACTTTTTAGCGTCGCAAACATAAGCTCCTGCTTACGCATGGTGCTGGCATTTTCAACTTCCAAACCTTCAGCAAAGGCAACAAGTTCTGTAGGACTTTTTGAGTTTAACTCTTGAAGCTTCATTTGTTCCATGAAGACACTCTTTCCGTAAATGTAAAATTAGGTTTGCATGTGGGATTAAAATATCAACGCACTGCAAATTGGTAGGTTATTTGACTGATACCCTGAAAAATTGATTCACTCAAGATAAATTTTATTACAAAGAAGTAACGAATGGAGACGACTTAAAAAGGTTTTACAATAACAAGGATGACAATCAGGATCATCAAGACGGTTGGACCTTCATTCGCTACCCGATAAAATTTTGTAGAACGAAGCCTTTTATCTTCCCTGAATTCACGAACCCACTTTGCCATGAACATGTGAAAAGCACTCATGAGGAAGACAAGAAAGAGTTTGGAAATAAACCAGGCTTCCTTATGCGCATCTATCAATGACATAAGCCACAATCCAAATACCCAGCTGGCAATCATTGCCGGTGTCATAATGGCTTTTAAAAGTCTGCGCTCCATAATTTTGAAAGTTTCAGACTGAACAGAACCAATCTCAGCATCAAAATGATAAATCAAAAGCCTTGGAAGATATAAGAGACCAGCCATCCAACTTATGATCGAAATGATATGTACAACTTTTACCCATTCATACATGGATTAACTTCCCCGAATTCGAGCAAGTAATTGTTCAACATGCGCAATCGGTGCTTGTGGTGTAATTCCATGACCCAAATTAAAAATAAGTGGCCCTGAACCAAGGTTTTCCAAAATCTCATCGATACCATCATCCAATGCTGAACCACCTGCAATAACACGCATTGGATCTAGCAGACCTTGAATTGCACCACCTTTTTGTAATTCTTTCGCTTGTTGCATGGGAACAGACCAGTCAAGGCCCAATCCTGTTATGCCAGTTGCTTCACGATATCCGTTGTATTGGCTACCAGCACCTTTAGGGAAACCAATAATTGGAGCATCCGGAATTTCTGCACGTACATTCTTCACAATTTGCGCCATCGGTTTAACACACCAACGTTGAAATTGATCACCACCCAGAATTCCAGCCCAACTATCAAAAACCTGAACCATATCTGCACCAGCTTTAAATTGAGCAATAAGATAAGTCGAAGAAGCCTCTACGAGCGTATCAATCAATTGTTGAAATTTTTCAGGATGTTGATGTGCAAACAGTCTTGCTGGTGCCTGGTCAGTCGTACCATGTCCTGCAATAATATACGTCGCTACCGTCCAAGGTGCGCCACAAAATCCGATTAGTGTTGTTTCATCTGGAAGTTCACATCTCAGACCTGTCACAGTTTCAAGAACAGGTTTTAAATGATCCAAAAATCCATCAAGTTTCAAATGATCAATTTCTTCAACTTTAATCGGCTCAAGAACGGGACCTTCACCTTCCTTGAACTCAACTTTTCTGCCAAGCGCGTCTGGAATGACCAAAATATCGGAAAACAAAATAGAAGCATCAAATCCAAAGCGCCTAATCGGCTGCATTGTAACTTCAATTGCCAACTCGGGATTATAACAAAGACTTAAAAAACCACCTGCCTGTTTACGTGTTTCTCTGTACTCTGGTAAATATCTCCCTGCTTGTCTCATTAGCCATACTGGTGGGATATCAAAACTCTTTCCCTTCAATACTTCTAAAATTTTTCTCAATTTCGATACTCCACAGTCGTTATATAAAAGAAGGTTTACCTTCGGTTTATTTGATTCTTATTAGAGTCTGTGAATAACGGTGATTAATTTTTACCCACAGAATGTCTATAATTTTGGACACTATATGTGTAAATCACTTTTATTCAAATTGCACCTTGTTAATTACGGGAATAGATAAATTTTTTGCAAACAAAACAAGGGATTAAAAATCACCAGATATTAGAAACTCAAATTGAATTTTCAATTTCACAAAATTTATCCACATTATCCCCACTCTTAACAATATCGAATTAAACCTATACAAGCTGACTAAATGTGTATTCAAATTTGGCTAATGAGCATAAAAATCAGTTAAGTGATTTAAGGCAGATTTTATCCACACCTGTCCACAAAAAGGTAAATTCCATTGAGCGATCAAACCAGTTCATTTCATTTGCATTTGATATCCGATTCTACAGGTGAAACACTAATCGCAGCAGCACGCGCCGTAACGTCTCAATATCAAAGCAACGAAGCGATTGAACATATTTATCCTTTGGTGCGTAATCAAAAGAAGTTGGAAAATGCGATTGAAGAAATCGCTGAGAAACCTGGCATCGTACTTTACACAATTTCAGATTTTGAAATCGGTGATTATCTGGAAACTAAGTGCAAAGAAATTGGGGTTCCCGTAGTTTCCGTATTGGAACCGATCTTTCAATCTTTTCACTCATATTTGGGCAAACCAATGCGTAGAATAGTTGGGGCACAACACGCACTGGACAGTGAATATTTCAATCGGATAGATGCGTTAAACTTTACCATGCTGCATGATGATGGCGTCATTCCTGAAAATGTGGAAGAGGCGGATGTTATTCTGCTCGGTATTTCGCGTACATCAAAAACTCCGACAAGTATTTATCTTGCCAATAGAGGCATTAAAACGGCCAATATTCCGCTCGTGCCAGGGATGGTTCTGCCTGACAAGGTCATTAATGCAAAGCGCCCGCTAATTGTTACCCTTGTTGCTTCCACCGACAGAATTCAGCAAGTTCGTCAAAACAGAATTTTGGAATTAAATGCTGCTACACATAGCGCATCATATGCTGATCGTGCGTCGATTGCAGAAGAATTGGTCAATGCCAGAAAATTAAGCGCCAAACATGATTGGCCATTGGTCGATGTATCCAGAAAATCCATCGAAGAAGCATCGGCCAGAATTTTAGCGCTTCATAGTGACCACATAGCAAAACTGGAAGCTGAGAAAGAAAACAATGACTGATATTATCCTCGCTTCAAAAAGTATCCACCGCCAAACATTGCTCAACAATGCAGGCGTAAACTTTATTGCAAAATCTGCTGATATTAATGAGCGTGAAGTTGAGCAACCTTTAATTGAAGCAGGTCTCGGCGGCGAAGATGTTGCCGAAGTCTTGGCGATTGCAAAAGCCACAGAAATTTCCAAATCAAATGTAGACGCTTATGTAATCGGCTGTGATCAGACTTTGTCGCTTGGCGGTGAATTGCTCCATAAGGTTGCGAATATGGAAGAAGCGCAGCGAAGATTGCT
>CALAIO010000387.1 GCA_937923355.1 uncultured Rhizobiaceae group bacterium
ATGGCTTTCCAGCATCTCAGCATTTCTGAGAAACCTTGAAGCAACATGAAGAAGCCAATTACTGGCACAAGCGTTTTAAGATAATAAATCTGAATGCCAGCAGGACTGTTTAGCGATACTTCTTTCCAGCGCCAGCTTTCATCAGCGGCTGTATAACCTGCATAAACAAGCGCAAACATGCCTGGAACGAAGAAGATAACATATAGGATCAGGTCTGATGTAGCCTGCCATTTAACGGGGTACAAGCGATAGAGAAAATCACCACGAACATGCGCACCTTGTGCAAGTGCATAAGGGCCTGTCATCAAGAATAGCGCGCCATACATCTGGATTTGCATATCCAAAGACCAAACGGTCGGGGAGTTAAGAACATAACGCACAAACACTTCATAAGCGACTGCAAGCGTTAGAATTAGGATGCACCAGCCAAATGCACGACCAAGCCACACACTGATACCTTCAATTGTATAAACAATCTTTTCCACTTGTTCTCCCCCTCAAGCCGACACTAAACGTGCAAGCAGGAATACATTTCGTAAATTTTATTGTGAAAGCCAGAGACTGAATATCAGCCTCTGGCGATTTGTTTTGATAAGACTTCTAAGCCTTAGCCAAAGTAGTGCTTGTAAGCCAGCTTGTAGTCGGGCTGGTTCAAGTTCAAGTAGTTCATCACATCTTTAGCGTAAGCTTTTTGTGATACGATCACTTTAGCAAAGAATGGATCTTCAGCTGAGATACGATCTACAACTTTATCCCACGCTTTAAGCTGTTCAGCCATCACTGAGTCAGGTGTGCGGTAAACGTTTACGCCTTGCTCATCGCGAAGTTTCACAAGATCTTCTGCATAACGCTTTGTGTTATTCCAGTAGAAGTTTGCACTTTCAGCTTCAGAAGCGTGTTTCAGGATAGCCTGATGCTCTGCTGGCAGAGAGTTGAATTTGTCCTTGTTGAATGAAATTTCAAAGAACTCTTGTGACTGGTGGAATGAAGCCAAGTGATAGTGCTTGGAAACATCCTGCATACCGAAGTCACGGTCAGATGTCGGGTTGTTAAACTCAGCAGCATCAATCAGACCAGATTTCATTGCTGGCTGGATTTCACCACCTGGAAGCTGCACAACAGACATGCCCATTTCAAGAAGAACGTCAGCAGCAAGACCCACTGTGCGGTACTTAAGACCAGACATTTGCGATGCGTCTTTGATTTCTTCCTTAAACCAACCCATTGGCTGAGCAGGCATTGGTGAGTTGAAGACAGATACAAGGTTCAAACCAAGTGAAGCCATCAGTTCGTCAAATAGCTCTTGACCACCACCGTAATGGATCCAGCCTAGAACTTCGTTTGATGACCAACCGAAACATGGGCCAGTACCAAATAGTGAAGCTGCTTTTGATTTAGAATACCAGTAAGCAGGCACATAGTGTACGCCATCCAAAAGGCCTTTGTGTACAGCATTCTGCATTTGACCTGTTTTAACAACAGAGTTCACTGCAAGCAGGTCGATTTTAAGATCTTTACCAGCCATAGCGTGAACGCGGTCAACGTATGATTTGGCGTTCTCCAAAAAGATACCGCCGCCCCAGCCAGCTTGGACTTTTAGTACAGTTGGTTCTGCGCGGGCAACAGCTGGTGCTGCAAGAGCGCCGGCTGCGACAGTTGATGCAACTGCACTGCCTTTAAGAAACTTTCTGCGATTGAGTTGTTCAGTCATAATTTTATCCTCCAAAGCCCATAAGTGGGCAACTACCGAAAAATCGGATTTTATAAATAAACACTTATTTAGTTAGTGGAGCAAGTTTGATTGACAATGATGTGATGATAAAAATTCATTTTTTCCATTTTGGAAATAATCACAGATTTATCGAATATGTGAAAAAATGCAGAAATGTCTAATTATTTGATTGCTGTAACATGAAATCTGGTTCTAAAGTCCTCAAAATCAAGCAATTTCAGTACGGAATTTATAAATATGACTATTAAACGCATAAAAGCAGGTGACCGCATGAGTCAGGCGGTTATTCATAATTCAATTGTTTATACAGCTGGTCAGGTAGCAACAGGAGACAGTGTTGCTGATCAAACTGCTGATATTTTAAGTCAGATTGATGCTTTGTTGGCTGAGTCGGGCACAAGCAAAGAAAATATGCTCACCGCTACGATATGGCTTTCTGATATATCGACGTTTGCCGAAATGAACCTTGTTTGGGATGCCTGGGTGCCAAAAGGCAATGCTCCGGCAAGAGCATGTGTCGAAGCAAAACTGGCACGTGAAGAGTTGTATGTTGAAATACAAGTGAGTGCTGCAATTGTCTGATGTGTCGATTGAAAACATTAAGTTTACAACTGATGAAGGCATTGGCAGTCATGCGCGTGTTGGGCTGGTTGTCCTTGCAACGGACTTCACTATTGAGCATGAATTCAGGCAAGTCTTTAATGAGCCTGAAACAGGTCTTTTCGCTGCGCGTATTTTAAATGAAGCCAATGTAACGCCGCAAACACTCTCGGCTATGGAAGCGCGTATCACGGATACAGTAAATCTGATTTTGCCAGGGGAAACTCTGGATGTTGTAGCCTACGGTTGCACTTCAGCTTCCATGGTGATGGGTGAAGAGAAGGTTTTTGCACGTATAAAGGCAAGCAGGCCAAATGCAAAATGCACAACACCCGCAACCGCAGCTTTTGAAGCGTTTAAAGCTTTTGGGGCTAAACGCATTGCCGTTCTGACGCCGTATCGCTCGGATGTAAATGAAATAGTGAAAAACTACATTGAAAATGCGGGCTTTGAAGTACCTGTGTTCGGCTCCTTTAATGAAGAACATGATCCCACTGTTGCAAGGATTGATGCGGCCAGTATCTCAAATGCAGTAGATGAACTAAAGACATTAGGCGATTTCGATGCAGTTTTCGTGTCTTGTACAAACGTCAGACTAATGGATGCGGTTTGCGAGATTGAAAGAAAAACAGGTTTGCCGGTTACATCTTCTAATCACGCGATGGCTTGGCACGCAATGAGGCTTGCTGGCGACAACCGTGAACTGCCACAATTGGGCGAGCTATATCGCAAAAAACTGATTTGAGAGTAAAATGAATGGGGCGACTAGCTCATCTGATAGGCTGGGGGATAAACTAGTCGCTATGCAGCTTCATACTTGCCCCGTATGTCGCTGCAATAAATTCAGTAGATAAAAAGTGACGTAAAGTAAAGTGTAAATTTCATAATTTCTCCATTAAGTGAAAAATTATGAATAATGGTATTAAGCAATTATGAAAAACGCATTTAAATCAAGAGCATGGCGCCTAGCTCACGATAAAGAGATCATCGTAGGTGTACGCGCTGTTGTGATGGGGATTTTGAATGTAACACCAGATTCGTTTTCAGATGGTGGTAAATTTAACAATTTGAATGCTTGTATTGCTCAGGCAAACAAAATGTTGGAGGAGGGTGCTTCCATATTGGATATAGGAGGCGAATCTACGCGGCCAGGGGCAGAACCTGTAAGCGAATTGGAAGAACAGAATAGGGTTCTGCCTGTTATCGAGGCTTTGGCAGAAAAAACCGATGCAATACTATCCATTGATACCTATCGCGCCTCAACTGCAAAAATGGCCATAGAAGCTGGCGCGCATATTATTAATGATGTCTGGGGTTTTCAAAAAGACCCCGACATTGCCTATGTTGCCGCTGAGCTTGAGGCAGGCTGTTGTGCCATGCACACAGGGCGTGAGCGAACAAAGGCTGATGATGTGATGGAAGACCAGTTTCTCTTTCTAAACCAGTCAATAAAGCATATGAAAAAGTCTGGCATTCAAAACAATCAGGTCGTTCTTGATCCCGGATTTGGTTTCGCAAAAGATGCAGATGAAAACATTGAACTTCTCGATCGTCTCGACGAACTACACGAATTGGGCTATCCGCTTTTGGTTGGTGCATCCAGAAAGCGCTTCATCGGTCATTTCACTGGACAAGATGCCGACAATCGCGATATTGGCACAGCGGCGACAAGTGTCGTCGCACGAATGAAAGGTGCCCAGCTCTTTAGGGTTCATGATGTTGCAACAAATATACAGGCGCTTGCCATGGCTGATGCCGTGATTGCTTCTCGACAGGAATAATAATGTCTAAATATAAAATTACACTCAAAAATTGCGCATTTTTCGCACGCCATGGTGTTTATAACGAAGAAGAAACACTGGGGCAGCGGTTCTTTGTCGATGCGATATTGGATGTCGATGGCGGCGATGCTTTAAACAGTGACGAGATTGAAGGAACGGTCGACTATGGCACTGCCTTCCAAGTTATAGAAAGCATCATAACCGGAAAGCGTCGCTTTCTGATTGAGTCACTCGCTCTTGAGACTGCCAGAGCGCTCTGCAAAAAATTTCCAATGATTGAAAATGCTGAAGTCACAATCAGGAAACCCAATGCACCAGTTCAAGGTGTACTTGATCATGTGGAAGTCACGATAAATCACAACCCGCATGGTTAAGTCTGTTACAGCATACATAGGGCTTGGCGGAAATGTGGGGGATGTCTTTGCGAATATGAAGACGGCGATTAAATCGCTTAATGAGCATCATCAGATTTCAGTAAAATTAATTTCCAATGTCTACAAGACGCCGCCTTGGGGCATTGAAGATCAGGATTGGTTTTTAAATGCCTGTGCAAGTGTTGAAACCTCACTCACAGCGCAAGAATTGCTAACCGAATGTCTTGAAGCTGAAAAGGCATTGAAGCGCATTCGAAACCTCAGATGGGGACCTCGCACGATTGATTTGGATGTTCTTGTATTTGGTGAGGAGCACATTACAGAAGAAAACCTGCAAGTACCACATCCCAGAATGCACGAGCGTGCCTTTGTATTAATGCCAATGGCTGACATAGCACCCGATATGCTTTTACACGGGAAAACGATTTCCCATTGGCTTAAAAGAATAGATGCAGGTGAAATTCAGAAAACGGATAAAGCGCTTACTTTATAGAGCTGGTAACCGTACCTGTATCAATACGCTTTAGGTTCATGCCGATAACGGGAATCAGTTGCTTATTATGACGTACTGAAATGGTTGCTTTAAGTTGGTCTTGGTCTTCCAAGTTTACAACCATAATGCCTTTTAGGTTTTTACGAACAATATCGACAATGATTCGGTTACGTGTATAGCGACCATCGGTAACATCCATGCCGTCGCCTTTGGCACCATCCAAAAATGCGCCTTTGTAGCTACTGCCTTTTTTGGTGATATGCGCAGTCATTTTTTGAGAGAACACGCCAACCCGACAAGACCCATCAATCACCATGCCTTGGCCTTTTTCAGGATTGGTTCCGTCAAAAGTACAAATATATTTGGTACCTTTATATTTGCCAGCGACGATTTCGCCCGGACCTGACCATTTTCCCTGAATGTTTTCGAAAAATTTTACATCCGTAGCAAAAGCAGCAGATGTAAATGATAGGGAAATAAGTGAATAAATAACAAGGGCAAAAATACGCATAACAGAACCTTTAGCTTCGATACGTAAATATCACCCCAAATGGTTAACTAACCGTTCACCAAATGTGGCAAGCGTTAAATTTCTGATGGAAATATGGATTTTTGCAAAATCCCTTTGCCTTTTGCGATATGCGACCAATCATTTGTGTCAAAATCAATAATTGAAAGCGCTGCAGTAGGGTACTTGTAAGCAATTTTTTCTAATTCAGCTGTTTCACCTGAACCTGGCAGGCTGGTGGCCAAAGAACCGCACATTGGGTTATGGCCTATAATCATGAGTGATTGGATATCAGCATTCGCGTTTATAATTTCTATGTATTCATCCAGGCCGCTAGAATACAGTCGTTCAGTAAAGACAATTTCAGGGGTGTTTTCAAAAGAATCAACTACCGCATCCAGTGTTTGGCGAGTTCGTGTTGCGCTTGAACACAGTATCTTGTCTGGAAAGAACGCTTCTTTCTTAATTACTTTCGATAGTTTTGTTAGGTCTTGAAGGCCACGATCATTAAGCTCTCGATCAAAGTCTCTCGCACCAGGTATGGCCCAAGACGATTTGGCGTGTCGCATAATATATAAGCGTAGCATTTGTGTTTCCTATTGTTACAGCGAACGGATAAATGGCAGAAAAATTATAAACTTTTGTTGTGAACTGTTTTTTCGCCTTGAGTGTTTTCAAGTCGCAGTCTATATACCGCCCAAAGGTCAGGCTTTACAACCGTAAAAGTTGTAATGAAACAGCAGGAGGTTTTCTTATGGGCATTGTAGAACTCGACATAGATTATCGTCCAAATGATGACGAACCTTTCATGAATGACATGCAGAAGGCATATTTCAAGAAGAAGTTGGAAGATTGGAAAGCCGATATTCTTCGTGAATCAAAATCAACAATCGCTTTGCTTCAGGATGAAAGCGATAAAATGCCGGATGCGAATGATCGCGCGTCATCTGAAACAGATCGTTCTATTGAACTAAGAGCAAGAGATCGTCAGCGCAAACTGGTAAAGAAAATAGATCAGGCGTTAAAACGCATCGAGGACGGCAGTTACGGCTATTGTGAGCATACAGACGAGCCAATCAGCTTAAAACGCCTTGATGCAAGACCGATAGCTACCTTGTCTATTGAAGCTCAAGAAGCACACGAGCGACGCGAAAAAGTCTATCGCGACGACTAAGCTGCAAACATAACAAAGTAATAAAAAAACCGCCGAGAGGCGGTTTTTCGTTTCTACAGTAATTGTATGTAAATATTGCTTATTGCGCAGGTTCTTTGGTCTCACCCGAAAGTTCATCCAATAAGCGTTGCATTTCATCGTCACTACCAGATTGCGGGTCTGTTGTTGAGCTGTCAACTTCAACCGCAGGTTCTTCTACATTGATATCCAAAGCTTCGGTTGAAAGCGCATCATCCAGTTTTGCTGATATCGTGCTTTCAAGATCAATCTCTGGAATTTCAGCTTCTTCGGCAATTTCCGCAGGTACCTCAACATCGGCTGAAACGGTTTCCATCGCGCTTTCAATCGTATCTGAAGCTGCATCAGCAACATTTGCGGCAGTGTCCGACACTGTTTCAGTTGCAGCCTCAACAACATCACCAACTTTCTCTGTTATGATTTCTGTAGCACTTGAAGCTGTATCACTTATGCTGGCAGCCACATCTGTCGTAACTTCGCTTACGCTAGACGCTGTACTGGCTGCCGCAGATGTTGCAGCTGCCATGCCTGCTGCGCCAATAGCAGCGACACCCGCAACTGGTGCAGAGGTGGAGACCTGCTTCTCAGGAGAAGCAGGTTGTTGCTCTATAACCTCAGTTTGCTTAACTGCAGTTTGAGTATTTGCTCCAGGTTTTTGTGCAGTCTGCGCACGCACGATATTCGATTCAACCACGAGATCGTTTGCACCACCAATTAAAAGTAGATGCTCAACATTATCGCGCCTTACCATTACAAGATATCGCTTTTCATCGACTGTTGTTGAATCTGTAATCGAAAGTCTTGGAACACGGCTGCGCATGGCACGTCTTGCTGCTGTTCCAGTCATCTTTCTGAAAATCCACACAATAACAATTAATAGAATTGCTATCGCTAAAGTAATTAGGACCAGATTGATGGCTGATCCGTTTTCCCCGTTAGTTAAATTACTTAACCATTCCATACTCTATACTCCCTGGGGCTAGGCCCCATACCGCCGTCTTAAAATAATGAGTTATTTTTGATATCGTTATAATCACGAATATAAATATCTACCCACACTTGATTATTTAAGTATCAGAAGTGTTATTTTATATCAATATGGCGACAGTTGGGTTCGCCAGCCAGAACTAAACTGATATTGTAAAAGCTACGAATCGATATTCTGTAGGTAAAATTAATGACGGGCAGCCAAGACCTGAAGAAAATAGATGAGCGTAAGCCTGTCATAAATGAAGTTGAAACAACCTCCAGTGTAGGTCGTTTTCTACTATTTGGCGGTTTTTTGATCATTGGTGTTTCATTACTTACCTATTTTGGACCAAGTCGACTTGGAGAACCCTTGTTTTTGGCAATATTGGGGATTTTCGCTAGCATTGGCATTTTCTTCATCTTCGCTATGGTTGTTGGGATTATTCAGCTGACATCAGCAAAAAAAGCGGATGACTTTTCCAAGGATTTGATCGGTGCCATGGACACATCAATCGTCGTTTCAGACGCTGAGGGCCGCGTTATATATGCTAATGAAGCATATGCGGAACTGCTGGGTGCCAAAACTCGTGAAGAGATTACAAGCGTGGAGGCAGCCTTCTCAAAGCTGCCTGAAGCCAATGAAATTATCTACAAAATGGCAAATGCCGCCAAAAAGGGCGTTTCAAGCATTGAAGAAATTCGTTTGAAAAGCGGCCTGAATAATGAAAATGGCGCAAAATGGTTCAGGCTTCGTTCAAAAGGCATGATAAATCCCTCTGACGAAAAGCAAGTAACAGTCTGGCAAGTGTCCGATGTAACAAGTGATCGCCAAAATCAGGAAAACACATTTCAGGAATTACAGGACGCAATTCACTATCTTGATCATGCACCTGCAGGATTTATGGCAAGCGAAGAAGATGGTGCGTTGATTTATATCAATGCAACTTTGGCTGATTGGTTGGGCATGGATCTAACGCGGTTTGAAGCTGGCTCAATAAATATGCAAGATATTATCTCGGGCGATAATCTTGCGCTGTTCTCTACCTTGAAAACTGAAGCCTCAAGTGAACACACAACTGTACTTGATCTTGATATGAAAAAGAGCGACGGCAAGCTTTTACCTGTCAGGCTTTATCACAGAATACCTGTTTCTACAGATGGTGCGCCTGGAGCAACACGTACGCTGGTGATAAATCGTGCGGCTGCCTCTGGTGACAGCGATGCACTGCGTGATGCTGAAATCAGGTTTACACGCTTCTTCAATTCAACGCCTGTAGCAATAGCGGGTGTGAACAGTTCCGGTGAGATTGTAAGAACCAATGCACCATTCCAGCGCATGTTTGATAACATTATCAAGGCAGAAGGCAGCGCTGCTGGCATGCAATACACCAAGATGGTGGGCAGTGAAGATGCAGTTCAGCTCGAAGAAATCTTTGCTGAAGCGCTTTCTGGTAATAGCGATATCAATCCGATTGATCTCTCAATCAATGGAGATGAAGAAAGGCACGTGCGTTTTTATGTAAGCCATGTAGCCCAAGTTGATGATCGCGATAACTCAGATAACCATGATGATGAACGTGTCATTGTTTATGCCATGGAAACAACAGAACAACGTGCGCTGGAAGACCAGTTTGCAAAAGGTCAAAAAATGCAGGCTGTTGGCCAGTTGGCTGGCGGTATTGCGCATGACTTTAACAACGTTTTAACAGCCATTATTGGTTTTTCAGACTTGCTTTTGACCAACCACAAACCTTCTGATCCGTCTTTTCAGGACATCATGAACATCAAGCAAAATGCAAACCGTGCTGCCAGCCTTGTGCGACAATTGCTTGCATTCTCAAGACGCCAGACACTCCGCCCGCAAGTTTTGCATTTGTCTGATGTTTTGTTTGATTTGAATATGCTTTTGGACAGGCTGGTAGGTGACCGCGTTAAACTGGAGGTTAAGCATGGTCGCGATCTTTGGCCTATCAAGGCAGATGTTTCACAACTTGAGCAGGTTATTGTAAATCTGGTCGTCAACGCGCGCGACGCGATGGACGGCGAGGGCGCCTTGAAAATCAGAACTCTCAATGTTGATGAGGAAACATGCAGGAATGAGCATAACTACCATGAGCTGGATCCAGCTGAATACGTTCTGGTTGAAGTTCAGGACGAGGGCACTGGCATGAACAAGGAAGTGCTCGACAAGATATTTGAGCCATTCTTCTCAACAAAGGAAGTCGGCAAGGGAACTGGATTGGGTCTTTCGACCGTTTACGGCATCATCAAGCAAACGGGCGGCTATATTTACCCTGATAGTGAAGTTGGTAAGGGCACGACATTCCGGGTCTTCCTGCCAAGGCACATTCAAACCGTAGAAGAAATTAAAGAACTTGAAAACATTGCTTCTCAGGTCAAAGAAGAGCCTGCGAAGGATTTGACGGGTAGTTCGGTCATTCTGCTGGTGGAAGATGAGGATGCCGTAAGAGCCTTTGCAGAACGCGCTCTGATTTCACGGGGGTATGAGGTTCATGAAGCCATCAACGGCGTTGAGGCCTTGGAAATTTTGGAAGATTTTGGCCACGAAATTGATTTGATCGTTTCAGATGTTGTTATGCCAGAAATGGACGGTCCAACACTCCTGACGGAGGTGAGAAAACAATATCCAGATGTTAAGTTTATCTTTGTGTCAGGGTATGCAGAAGAAGCCTTTGCCAAAAACCTGCCCGAAGAGGAGCGAGGACGTTTCGGATTTCTGCCAAAGCCTTATTCACTCAAACAGTTAGCAACGACAGTTAAAGAAAAGCTTGAAGAAAAATAATACCATGAAACTGCTTATTCCACCACCTGTTCAAGCCATTATCTTTGCGGGTCTAATGTGGTTGATTGCGACGCAGTTTCCGCAATTTGGCTTCTCTGGCTCATTGCAACAACCTGCAGCAATTTTGATTTGCATTATCGGGATAGGGATTGATTTGGTTTCCGTTGGTCTGTTTGCAAGGGAAAAAACAACCGTATCGCCTTTCAGTCCTGACAAAACGCAAGTGCTGATAACCTCTGGTCTTTATCAATACACTAGAAACCCGATGTATCTCGGCATGGCATGTATTTTAACTGGCCTTGCCTTATGGCTTGGTAACTATGCCTCTCTTTTGATGATACCCTGCTTTATCTGGTACATCACGCAGCTTCAAATTATCCCGGAAGAAGAAATTCTATTGGAGAAATTTGGGCAAGAATACGGTGAATACATGCTTCGCGTAAGGCGTTGGATTTAAACCTCTATGCGTGGCGTCAGTCGCATATAAGGCTTTACGTTTGAGACAACTGAATTAATCTATTGCAAAACTGGGAGGTTTTCATGGATTTCAGCATTCAACTTTCAGCCGACTATCCTGATAAGAGCTATGGCGGTGATCGTGTTTATAAAGACATGCTTGATCAAGCCGTTTTAGCGGATAAATTGGGGTTTGATGCAGTTTCTATCACTGAGCATCACTTGATGAACTGCCTGATGATGCCCGCACCTCTGATCTTTGCAACCAAGATTGCAGCTCATACAAAGCGTATTAAAATCCTGACTTCTATTGTGGTTTTACCGCTACACGACATGCGCACCTATGCCGGTGAAGTTGTGGTGGCTGATATCTTTACAGAAGGACGCCTGATGCTGGGCGTAGGACGAGGGGCGTTTAAATTTGAAATGGAGCGCCTTGGTGTGCCAATGGATGAGACACAAGAGCGTTTCAATGAATCCTTGGACGTCTTGCAGGCGTTACTCTCTCGCGAAGAGGTTTCTTGGGATGGGAAGTATTATAAGTTCGATCCGCTAACCATCATGCCAAGGCCTGTGCGTAATGGCGGGCCGCAGATGATGATGGCGGTTATGAACCCGGAAGGGATTTATCACTGTACAAAACGTGGCTTTCACATCCAAACAACACCGTTATCAGGCAATAACCAATTGCTGATTGATCAGGTTGAAGCTTTTAATCGAGGTAAGGAAGAATTGGGTTCTGTCGGTCAGCATTTGACATTAACCCTTTCACGTGTTGCTCATGTCGCAACAAACGCAAAAGAACGCCAACGAAAACTTGAAGCTGCACATCATTATTACGGTCGTTTTGATAATGTATTTACCGGCCCAGG
>CALAIO010000388.1 GCA_937923355.1 uncultured Rhizobiaceae group bacterium
ACCGCTTCGCGAATAACAGGCTCGCCAACGCGCTTAATAACGCCATGCAGAATGGATGCCATGCCTGAATTTTTTTCATCATCAAGCACCTTGCCTGTAACAAACAGCGCCCAAGTAGAAGCATTCACCAGAGATGAATGAGACTGCCCAAGGTGCTTGCCCCATTCACTGGGTGCAATCTTGTCTTCAATCAGTGCATCAATCGTTTCATCATCCGGCACACGTAAAAGCGCTTCTGCCAAACACATGAGCGCCACGCCTTCGTCTGTCGAAAGACCATACTCGCTTAAGAACAACTCCATCATGCCCGTGTCATCACGCTCGCGAATACGTTCAACAAGTTCAATACCCCGCTGCGAAATGCGTTCGCGCAAGTTTGCATCAATAGAGGCATTGGTAATTAACGCCTCTAAAGCTTGCATCTCATCAAGTGACTTTGCTGATCTGAATTCTGTACGAAGTGATTCCATGCTCATGCTCCCAAGGGAAATCCTTGCAATACTATCTCATAATTAAACTTTACATTTACACTGCAATTATAACAATATTAGAGAATATCCCTTAAATTTAATCAGAAATTAGAGATTATGAAAATAGTTGATGAAAAATACAGCAAACTTGACGCGATCGATATGAAGATACTTCATGCGTTGAGCAGAGATGCGCGCATCACAGTCACCGATCTTTCCCAAGAGGTTGGCCTATCAAAAACCCCTTGCAATACACGACTGAAACGCCTTGAAAAAGAAGGGGTTATCTTGGGGTATCGTGCACTCTTAGACCCTGTGAAAATGGGGCTCGACCATATTGCATTTGTTGAAGTAAAGCTCTCAGATACCCGCGCCAAGGCACTGTCTGAATTCAATGAAGCAGTCTGCAAACTGCCTGAGGTAGAACAATGCCATATGATTGCCGGCGGCTTTGACTACCTCCTCAAAGTGCGCACAAACAATATCACAACCTATCGATACGTGATGGGTGAAAAGCTGTCAGCCCTTCCGCATGTCGAACAAACCTCCACCTATGTGTCCATGGAAGCCGTTAAAGAAGACGTCATACTGGAATAGTAAGTTTTATTGAAACTATCTCCTATAGCGCTACGTTTTATAATTAAGAACATCATGGAGACCATCAATGAAACTCGCCCTTGCCTCACTAACAACTGCAACACTTCTGGCAACCAATATCAGTACCAATGCTGCTGATTTGAAACTGGAAGAGTTTTTCAAGGGCACAACGCATGCCTATGGAAAATTCAATGCTATTAACGGTAAAAAGCGCGAATTCAGGGTTTTGTTAAACGGCAAATGGAATGGCAAAACACTCGTTTTGCGCGAAGACTTGTTCTATACAGATGGCGAGAAGGATGTAAAAACCTGGCGCTTCACAAAAACATCGCCAACCACTTACAGCGGAACTCGTGAAGATGTGAAAGGCACAACAAGCGTCAAAATCAAAGGTAATACGGCCAAATTTAGCTATACAGTAGATATAGATAATGGACCAAAAACAAACTTCGTGAAATTCAACGACACGCTCATACTTGAAAAAGATGGCACGTTAAGAAATACGGCCAGAGTTTCAAAGTTTGGAATTCCAGTGGCAAAAGTGGCTGTTAACTTTGCACGCAGCAAAAAGGCCGCATTAGCAATACGGCCTTGAAAATAATAACGCAGTCGTTTTTTTATTAGCTTAACTCGTCAATCACCACGCCCATATTATTACCTGTAATCCAGGCTTGACTAACGTTTAGAGTTTCTGCCACTGCAGGTGTTTTAATCATAAACTGATCAGGAAGCTTTGTACCTTTTGGTAATGACAACTGCATTCCAGTAGCAGATACATCAGTAATCACACAATGACAGACGAAGCCCTCTTTCGTAAGAACAGCACCTGAAAAACTTGATTTTACGCGCTCAGCCTTACGCTTGGTTGCAAGTACTTTTAATACGCGTTGTTGGCCTTGGCCTGAAGATTGCTGTAACATTATTTTACCCACTTAAATCCGTTATTTGAGTTTATAACTGATTAGATTAAATAACTTATTAACATTTCATCTAAAGCTTGATCGATATATGCAGTTTGTTTCTATCAAGATCACGGACATATGCACCATAGTAATTGGCTTCATAATCTCTTGGGCCAGGCGCACCTTCATCAACCCCACCCATTTTTATTGCACTGTCATAAAACGCATGTACTGCCTCTTTGTTGTCAGCATAGAACATAATCTGCGTTCCATTTCCAACCGTAGCTTCTTTTTTATTATAAGGAATTAAAACCCAAAAATTTGGTTGCCCTGCATCGGGACCATAACCGAGTTCATGTTCAAGCGAAACATGACGTGACATGCCAATTGTAGATAGAACACTGTCATAAAACTTCTTTGCTTCAGGAAGATTATTAGACCCGACACACGCACCACTCAGCATAACATTCTCCTTGCAAATTTTTAAATTCACCCATAAACCGAATGGTGAATTTCTTGAAGCGAGGTTTAAATGAAAATTGGCATTTTGCAAACTGGCATCGTCCCCGAAGACCTTTCACCAAAC
>CALAIO010000389.1 GCA_937923355.1 uncultured Rhizobiaceae group bacterium
AATTTCTGCCAATGAGCGATGCTGGAAGCAACTAGAATACCATCACTCTATTATGGGGTGTTGCTCAAGCCCTGATGATACATACTTGGTTCTTCGTGGCATTCGCTCCATGGGTGTTCGTATTCGCGAGCATGAGAAAAACGCAATCGAAATGGCTAAATGGCTTGAAGATCATCCAGCAATCGCAACAGTTCTACACCCTGCCCTGCCATCACACCCGCAACATGAAATCTGGAAACGTGACTTCAAAGGCTCAACTGGTTTGTTCGGATTTACACTCAAGACTGATGACATGGAAAAAGCCGCACGCTTTTATGATGCGCTTAATCTGATAGGGAGAGGTTACTCTTGGGCTGGCTTTGAAAGCCTTGCAGTGCTGGTAAATCTGTCAGATCGCAAAATTGCCAAAGGTACGGGTGATGGCGTTCTTGTTCGACTGACCGTCGGGCTTGAAGATCCAGAAGACTTGAAAGCTGATATCACGCAGGCGCTGAGAGCGGGTGGGTTTATCAACTAAACATGCATATTCTTATCGTTCTGAGCCACCCAGATAAAAACTCCTTCAGTCATGCTATTGCCAAGCGCTTTATTGAAGGCGCTACCAAGTCCGGACATGACTGCGAATTGGCAGACTTACATGCAGAAGGGTTTAACCCATGCTGGAATATGGCTGATATTGAAAATGATGGAACATGCCCTCCTGAGGATATTTTGCGAGAACATCAGCGTATAGAGAAATGTGATGCTGTATGCTTTGTTTTTCCGCTGTTTTGGTTTGGTATGCCTGCGATGTTAAAAGGCTGGATTGATCGTGTTTGGTCCTGGGGCTGGGCTTATGACCAGTTGGATGACCATAACAAGTCGCTTCAAAAAGATAGAACAGCAATGATGTTAATTCCTGCAGGTGCCAATCCAAATGCCTGGCAACCTTATGCAGAGATTGAAAAGTCCATGTTTAATATTTGGAAAACCGGCACACTTGGCTATTTTGGATTTAAGCATAAACAAATCAATGTTTTAAATGGATCAACAGGCTCAGATAATCGTAGGCATATTATTCTCGAAAGAGCTTATGAAGCTGGCATAAAGATAAAACCACCGAATTAGATATTATAACTTCTTAATTGTATCTAATTAACCATGTTTTAAACATGGTAAATAAACTCTTAACGTTGGGTAAATTATTTGCTATACAACTCTGCAGTTTGGTCTGTGGTGGGATCTTTCATCTCTACCGCACCTATGACAGGGGAGTAAGTAATGTCAAAAGTGAATTATACCACAAAATTTAAATCGCTCATAAAGAGTACAACAATGCTAAGCGCTGCGATTGCAGTGATGGCAGTCCAGAACACTGCAAATGCGCAAGAATTGCCTCCAGCAGATGCAAAGGCTGGCGAATGTTATGCCAAGGTTTTAATACCAGCGGTTTACCAAACAGCGCCCACAGAGGTTGTTGTACAGCCAGCTTCCAGCGAAGTTAAAGAAGTTCCTGCTGAATATAATGATGTTCAAAAACAGGTTCTGGTTGAAGAAGAGTCCTTCGAGCTTGAGATTGTTCCTGCTGAATATGAAGTTCAGCAAGTGCGTGTTTTGGTTCAGCCTGAACGCAAAATCAAAAAGGTTATTCCGGCAACTTTTGAAACTGTTTCAGAGCAAGTCCTTGTTTCACCAGCTCGTGTTGAGTGGAAAAAAGGGCGTGGCCCATTTGAAAAGATTGATGAAGCAACTGGCGAAATCATGTGTCGTGTAGAAATTCCTGCGGAATACACCACTATTGAGAAAACTGTACTAAAGACGCCTGCTCAGACAACGGAAGAAGTTATTCCGGCAGAATACGAATTACGTGAGAAGCGCGTTATGAAAACGCCTCCTACAACACGCAAAAAAGTTATTCCTGCGAAGTATGAGACAATCACAATCCGTGAACTGGTAACACCAGCTTCATTCCAGCAGATTGCAATTCCTGCTAAAACTCAGGTTATTGAAAAGCGCCAGCTTGTTTCAAAAGAAGTTGTGCAATGGAGAGAAATTCTTTGTGAGACAAACACAACTCCAGATGTTGTTCAGGAAATCCAGGAACGTCTTGTGAATGCAGGTTACGGCTTGGGCGGTGCGGTTCCAAATGGTAACTTCGGACCAGCTACTCAAAGAGCTATTAACAAGTACCAAGAAGACAATGGCCTACCAACAGGTGGCCTGACAATCAGCACGCTAAGAGCCCTTGGCATGCGTAGCTAATAAGCTTTATTATTTTAGAAAAGCAAAGGCGCTGAAGAGGTTATCTTCAGCGCCTTTTTTATTATAGATCAAAAACAACATTTAATCATAGCGCAAGTCAGATGCCTTGCCACCAAATACCTTATATGAAAATATTGAATACCCGATAATAACTGGCAAAACGAATAGTGTTCCCACCAAAATTATAAACAGGCTTTCAGGCGCTGAGGCGGCTTCATAGATGGTCATCTGGTCTGGCACGACATAAGGGTAGAATGAATAAGCAAGACCGAAGAAGCCTAAAATCATAATCATGGTGATACCCGCAAATGGCACCAGCGAAAATCGATCATTGCGATCTGGTAGGTGAGCCAATTGCCAAAACAGGAACATGAATAATCCCCCCGTTAACAACGGAAGTGGAGCCAAGCCAATCAGTTCCGGCAAGGAAAACCATTTTGCAAAAATACGGTCGCTGGCCAAAGGGGTAACGATTGAAATAATGCCCATGCCCAGTGCGGTAAAAACGA